>DATMYB010000215.1:0-2272 GCA_035561215.1 Syntrophomonas sp.
GATTAAAAACATAAGAAATGTTTGTTTTCCATTGGAAAAAGCCTGATTTAATCATGTGGAATGTATAAATCAGGCTTTTTGCAGTGGAATCAATGTTTTAAAAAACTTTGGCCCGGTGAGGATAGAGGATAAGGAAACTGAATGGCTCAATTCCCCGGCAGCCAGATACAGATAGAGGTTCCTTTGCCCACTTCGCTTTGAGCTGATATGCTGCCGCCGTGGGCTTCCGCGATCCATTGCACAATGGCCAGTCCCAACCCGCTGCCTCCGCTTTCCTTGTCGCGGGATTTATCCACCCGGTAAAAACGGGTGAAAATGTTATCCAATTCTTCCGCCGGTATGCCTATACCGGTGTCTTTGACCACAATTTTAGCCTGCCCCGCCCGGTTCTCGGCGCTCATAGATATTTCCCCGTCCAAAGGAGTGTATTTGATGCTGTTATCCAGCAACGCGCGCAGCATCTGCTTTATCCATTTGCGGTCACCGTTGAGTTCAAGCCTTTCATCCGCAGCATAGCCGAATCTGTGCCCAGAATCGATCAACTCGCATTCGGCAATCATCTCAGCAAACAACGCTCTCAAATTGAATACTTCTTTGTGCAGAATGATGGAATTACTGTCGCCTCCGGCCAAAATCAGCAATTTTTCAATCATGTCTTTCATGGCGCTGGTTTCTTGTTTAATGGCGTTTATGCCCTCCTGCAGAACGTTTTTGTCCTCCTTGCCCCAGCGGTCCATAAGATTTATATATCCCTGAATAATTGAAATCGGGGTTTTAAGCTCGTGGGAAGCGTCAGTCACGAATTGTTTCTGTTTCTCGAAGGCATGCTGCAGTCTGCCGATCATATCGTTGAAGGTTAGCGCCAGTCTGCCGATTTCATCGTCTTGATTGTAGACCTCAATCCGGCTGCTCAAATCACTGCTGCTGATATTCCTGGCTGTGGTTGTGATTTTGTCGATGGGATTCAGCAGCCGCTTACTGAGAATAAATCCGGCGATTACGGATATGATTATGCCCATCAGATCAGCAGTGATGATCAGTGCGATCAGCAGTTCAATGAAACGATATTCGCTTCTCAAATCTCTGAGCACTTGCACATAGGCAATCGTTCGGCCGTCCTGCCGCACGCGGTCATTGCGGATGAGGTAATGCCATTCGGTCAAACGGCTTTTATGAATATTGACGCGTCTGGCTTGGCCCAACTGCTGGTCCAGGGCCGGGTTTATTTTTATATTATCGGAGGCGTTAATCACCCGTCCGTCAGGCAAAGCAATCCGAATATAAGTATCGGCGTTATCCCCGGCGGCGTTTATCAGCTCCGGGTCGGTCAGGGCGCCGATATCCCCCGGACCGTTTTTAATTCGCATAACCAGAGCGGTGCTGACCGCTTCCACCTCGCTGTCGGTTTGCTGAAAGAGGAAATATTGAACTCCATACAGAACAGACGCGGTAAGCAGTATAAGCACCAATGAGAAGATAGATGCATACAGCAGCGTAAGTTTCCAGGATATTTTCGTTAATTTAATAAAATTTCTTTTCATTCCCCGTCTGCCTTGATCATATAGCCGACGCCGCGGACCGTATGGATAAGTTTTGTATCAAACGAGTCATCCATTTTGCTGCGCAGATATCTGACATACACATCTACAACGTTTGTATCTCCCATAAAATCATATCCCCAAACGTTCTCCAGTATTTGCTCCCGTGTCAAAGCGATATTCTGATTGATCAGCAAGTACTCCAGCAAATCGTATTCACGTTTGGTCAGATCCAGCGTCCTGCCGTCCCTAAAGGCCGTATGACGTTCAGTATCCATAACCAGACCCTCAATTGCCAGCAGCTTGGACTGCCGGGCCTGGTTTCTTTTATTTCTTAAAACCGCCCGGATCCTGGCCAGTAATTCTTCGATATCCGCCAGTTTGCTGACATAATCATCCGCTCCCAGATCCAGGCCCCGAACTTTATCCGCCGTTTGATCCCGGGAAGTAAGCATGATGATCGCCACCTGGGAAAACTGTCTTACCCGTCTGCATACTTCCATGCCGTCGATACCCGGCAGCATTACATCCAGCAATACCAAATCCGGCTCCGCTTGCTGAATACGGTGCAATCCATCCCGGCCGTCATATGTAATTTCAACCTGATAGCCTTCATGCTTCAATTCAAGCTGAATATATCGTGCAATCTGCGGTTCATCCTCAATGATCAGAATTTTATCATTCATAACCGATTGACACCTGCTTGCTTTATATCGCTAAACGTTGTTATTTGA
>DATMYB010000216.1:0-2347 GCA_035561215.1 Syntrophomonas sp.
ATATTTTCCTGAATATAGGCCACTATTTGACCGGTGGCTGTGGCCGGATCTTTTTCAGCAAAGAAGGCTTGCAGCTTCTCCCCTATCGCCTTGCAGGCCGCATTGGCTTCAACCGGCAGGGAAACATCACAGATTTCTTTATCCTGGGGAGTGTCAATTACCCGGCCGAATTTATCCGTACAGACCAGCTTTTTATTGCCGCTGCCGTCGCCGCTGTCCTTCAGGCTGAAGATAAAGGATCCGCCGTCCGTATAGCTGCCGCCGCGGGCATTCCAATACTTGTCGGCAATGGGCCGGAAGCGGGCATCTTCCCTTACCAGGGAGATCAGGGTAGCATCAATGGCCTGCTTTTCTGAACAGATCAGTCCTACCTGCACCTCGCCTTCCTGCAGGGCAAATACCTGAGGACGCAGCATGGCGGTATCGGTAATGCCGATCAGCTGGAACTGGCCATCCCGCACGTCATTTCTGGCGATGATGAAGAACCATGGACCGTCGGGTGAGGCGCTTACATGATGGGTCTGAATGGCCTTGTAGAGCTGCTGCTTTTCAGGAGACAGCATATCGAAGTCCATTTCCGAGGTCGGCGCCATGGCTTCAATCAGATGTTCAAGCGGATACTTGTACACGCGGCTCCACAGGTCAAGCAGCAGGGCCGCTTCCTCGGTATCGGTCAGGAACAGGGGATGGTAATTGCGCTGTTTCAGGTATTCATATATCGACTGGTAGTTGGCGAAATCGCCGTTGTGCACTAACGCCTCGTTCAGCGCGCTGAAAGGATGGCAACCGCCTGGATGCCAGACACGTCCCCGGGTGGGATAGCGCTGGTGAGCCAGCCAGACATGCGCCTTGAAATCATCCAGCTTGTAATAACGCACCACATTCTCGGCATACCCCACAATTTTTAAGATCATCATATTGCGGCCATGTGACATGACAAAGGCTTGTTTCTCGCCCAGTGAGGCATAATAGCGCGTATTGATCTTGAAGCTGTTCTGATACACAAACTCATCTTCCGCATCGCGCCGTTCCATGAAAGTCAGGCCATTTTCCTGGATGAAGGCATCCAGTACATCGTCCTTGACGCGCACAAAATAGCGCATGATATCCGGCGGTCTTACTTCCAGGCCGATGGACTGATAGTCACCCAAGGTGTCAAGCTTTTCGGATTTATCTATGGTAAAGTTCGGTTTGATATAGGTCTCTTCGATCTCGGCCGCCACGCTGTTATCAAGCAGGGCAATGTGGAACATGTAGTCATTATCCAAGACCTGGCGGGAAACGCCTAAGGCTTCCGGTACAAAACCGACTGCGCCGATGCCGCCGCCTTTGCCGTTGCCGCGGTTGTGCATCTGTGCCGAAGGCTCAAAGATGTTTTTTCCGGTAACCGGAATTGAGCTGATAAATCCGGTAACTCCACAGCCGCCTTCTTCTTCCGGGTTAGGGGCCAGGGTTGGTACCTGACGTAAAAGCTCACTGCGCGATTCTAATATTTTGTCAGCTTTATCCATGTTAACCCCACTCCGTTTATTTACTGTAATCGATATGTTCCAGCAGATCTGTACGGCCGACCAGTTCTTTGACACTCTTCATGCCGAATTTCTGCAGGATTTCTACCAGTTGATAATTCCAGGCGTGATACATATTCGTTAAACGCTGGGTGGCCCATTCTTCGGTAAATAGATCCGCCAGTTCCGAGTCGGTTGAGGCGATCCCGCGGGCGCAGCCGCGGCCGGATTCACAGTTGCCGCAGCGCACACATTCCAAAGAGACCATTTCCGCCGTGCCGATTACCGCGCCATCGGCGCCTAAGCAAATAGCCTTGGCCAGATCGTGTGCAGTGCGGATGCCGCCCGAAGCAATCAGGGTTACCGCATCTCTTGCGCCTTCGGCCTTTAAGAAATTATGCACCTTGACAATGGCGTACTCAATGGGCATGGCGATGTTTTTCTTGGCGATGTCCGGCGCGGCGCCGGTGCCGCCGTAGCCGCCGTCGATATGGATGATATGGGCGCCGGCATAGTAGGAACCGACCGCCACCATGTCCACATCATTGGGCGTGGAAACTTTGACTGAAACCAGGGCATTGGGGTTCATCTCCTTGATCCAGTCGACATGCTTCCTGTGGTCTTCAATGGAATATACCGAGTGGAAAGGGAACGGTGAAAAGAGGGAGGTGCCTTGGACTGCCTCCCGCATCTTGGCAACGCTTTCCGTATTCTTCTCACCCAAGAGGTGGCCGCCCAAACCGGGTTTGGCGCCCTGGGCGTATTTGAATTCGATGATTTTAACGCGCTGGATGGTTTCCTCCCGCACACCGAACAGACCGGTGGCAACCTGAGTTATG
>DATMYB010000217.1:0-11829 GCA_035561215.1 Syntrophomonas sp.
ATATCCACTTTAGTTTTTATGTTACCTCCAGGATTTGTCTATGAATAATATCAAAATAACTGTAAGGTGTGATGTTTATGACAAAGTCAACTGAGAGTACTGCGGAGTTAAAACTTCCGTTGTGGAAAGCAAATTTCTGGTTTGCGGTTCTTTGGCTCATGATGTTTTTCGACATGGTGGATAGATATACTTTGGCTGCTTGTCTGCCGTATATTAAGCAGACGTTTCAACTGACCGACACTCAATCAGGGGTAATCGCTTCGGCCTTTTCGATTGCTATCGTGGTCCTGGTTATTCCGGTAAGTTTAATCGCGCATAAATGGAGTCGGCGCAAAGTCCTATCAATTATGGTGGCCATATGGAGCATTGCTACCTTTCTTTCCGGCCAGGCCAAAGGTTATGGAACCTTATTTGCGGCGCGCCTCGGCATCGGCGCCGGTGAAGCCGGTTATCTGCCTACGGCGGAAGCTTTGCTTACAGCTTGGTATCCGAAAGACAAACGCGGACTGGTACTCGGGATTTTTAACTCGGCGGTTTCGGCCGGCGCTACATTGGGGCTGATGCTTTCCGGCTGGCTGGCTTTTACATACGGCTGGAGAGCGTGTTTCGGAATCGTGGCTATTCCTGGAATTATTCTGGCCGTGCTGGGTTGGTTTATGCCGGATTTCAAAAACGACGTAAAAAGCAAAGTGGAGGAAATCGAGCAAGCGAATGCGGCCGCCTCCCCATCTGCCAGCCCTGAACTTAAAACCGGCATAAAAGATGTGGCCTGGTACGTAGTGACCTCTCCGGCGGTTCTGACGTCGGTGGTCGTAAGCGGACTGATCGGGTTAGCCGGTACCATCATGTCCATCTGGGGCGTGACCTTGTTTACTCGAACCTTCAATATGAATGTGAAGGAAGCTGCCACCTTTATAGGATTTATCGGCATGTTCGCCATGTTTATCCCGATCATAATCGGTTTTTTCTCCGACAAGCTGATCAAAAACAATCCCAAAGGCAGGCTGAACGGAACCATTATAGGGATATGCGTATTTATCGCATGTATATTGATTTTTACCCAGAACAGTCTCCATGCGCAAAGCCTGGTCATAGCATTTTTTACCTGGGGGATCGCCAAAGGCTGCATCAACGGTTCCCAATCGGTTGTTAACACCGTGACCCAGGATTTGCTTCCGCCCCATTACCGCACCGCGGCCAGTTCCCTTATTCCCATCAGTAACCAGGGCATTGGCGGCGTATTAGGACCCATTTTATGCGGCGTCTTTTCCGATATGTTCAATATCAGCACCGCCATCGTTATTGTGGCCGCTATTGGTTCCCTGGCCGTGATAATCGCCACCCTGATATGCAAAAAGTTCTATGACAAGGACGATGATAAACTACGCAGAATGGGAACTTTTAACCTTGAACGGGCCTAAAGGAGTTAGCGCCGAAATTATCAGATAAGCAGACTGTCAGCGGAGCTGCCGCGATTCCGCTGACAACAGGGAATGATACATTAACCGCGGATTAAAGAGGGCTCGAGGAATGGGCCCCGTGATAGAAACCAAAAACTAACAGCCACTAATAAAGGAGAGGAAAGATATGGATAAAAGAAAAGTTCTGCTGCTTGGCATCGACGGTCTGGACCCGAGAATGACCAAACGTTTAATGGATGAAGGGAAAATGCCCAATTTTAAAAAATTTGCCGAAAAGGGCTCCACCAGAGCGGATCTGGAAATGATCGGCGGCCAGCCCACCGTGACGCCGCCTATGTGGACGACTTTGGCCACTGGCGCAAGTCCGGTGGTCCATGGGATTACCGGTTATTATCGGCATAACGCTCAGCATGATATTGTTGAATATAATTTTGATTCTACATATTGTCATGCGGAACAGCTATGGAACGTTACCGCGGAAGCGGGCTTGAAAACCCTGGTATGGCATTGGCCCGGTTCCAGTTGGCCGCCCAGCTCCGCCAGCGAAAATCTGTATGTGATTGACGGTACCCAGCCCGGCGGCATCAATGTCGGTACCGCTCAGGTTGAAGCCGAACTATTGATGGTAGCCAGCACCCAGGTTAAAAATGTGGCCTTTAAAAGCAAAGCTGCTTCCGACAGCGAGGTACATTGCTTTATCACCGGCATGGAAGTAGCGGACAACGATAATGCCGATAGTCTGGATCTGATGTGCAACCGTTTGAGCGTTAAAAAGAGCCAGCGGGTCACGCTGCGGCCGGAAGACAATGTCCAGAATCTCTCCGAGACCCCCATGGACATCGTCACTTCCCCCATTAAAGCAGCGGAAGGCTGGGCAGACGCCCCCGCCGGCGCTTTGGAATGTACGCTGCTGCTGGCGGAGGGAAAGATTCACCGCTCCTGTTTGCTGCCGAAAAACGAGGACGGCAAGTATGATCGCTTGGCGATTTATAAAAACAAGCGGGTGGCCGAGCCCATCATCGTCCTGGAAAGGGACGTATTTGTCCAGGACGTGGTGGATGAGTCCGTAAAAAATGAAGAACGGGTCATCGTCAATCGCAGCATGCGCATTTTGGAACTGGCCGAAGACGGCAGCCGCCTGCGCATGTGGATATCGGCCGCAATGGATTTCAATGACGATACCGTATGGTCCCCCAAAAGTCTATTGAAAACGGTGACCGAAAATGTGGGCTATCCGCAGCCCGTTTGTCTGGCCGGCGGTTCCGACGAAGTCTTGATTTCCAAATGCATGCGGGCCAGTTGGGATCATTCCGCCCGCTGGAACGCGGCCGGGATTAAATACATGGCCCGGGAGCAAGGCTTTGATGTAATTTTTTCCCATTTTCATAATGTAGACATGCAGGGCCATATGCTGGTGGCTTATCTTAAAAAAGGCAGCAAGCTGGCTCCGGAAGTTTGCCGGCGCCTGTTTGATGAAGTCTATATGCAGACCGATCGTTACCTCGGAGAATTTATCGAATTGCTGGACGAAGGCTGGACCATACTGGTCGTGTCAGACCACGGGCAGACGACTCCGGAACACGACACGGATGTATATCGTCTCGCCTCAGCCGGCGTGAATGCTTCCGAAATGCGCAAATTAGGCTATACCGTGCTGAAGAAGGATGAAAACGGCAATGATTTGCCCCAGATCGACTGGTCCAAGACCACGGCCAGCACTTCCTCCTACTGCCATATATTTATTAACGTCAAAGACAGAGACCCGGAGGGCATTGTTGACCCGGCCGATCAATTCGAACTGGAAGAAAGAATTATGACCGATCTATATAACTTGCGTGATGAGAAAACCGGTCATCGCATCGTGGCCTTGGCGTTACGGAACCGGGACGCGGTGCTGCTGGGGGAAGGCGGACCGGAAAGCGGCGATATCATCTACTATATCGCGGAAGGGTATACCGCCGACCATGCCGATAGCTTTTCCACCATTGACGGCGCTTGCGGAACTTCCGTACGTTCTGTTTTCATGGCGGCGGGACCCGGCATCAAGGAGAACTATTTGACCGATCGGATTGTCAGACACGTGGATGTTACGCCGACCGCGGCTACCTTGTTGGGCGTCAGAATGCCAGCCCAATGCGAAGGTGCGCCGGTCTATCAGATTTTGGCGTAACGGGCTTCTTCATCAAACTCGTATCCGTAACCGTTCTCAAGAACGGGGTGCTGTCCCGCAAGCCGATGCAAGACAGGCAAACGGAGCCACTGCCTTATGACCGGATCGTGCTGGCCTACGTCTACGCGCCGGAGCAGCAGATCGCGGCGGCAGTCAAAGAGCAAGTGGAGCAGGTCTATGTGATCGGCGAGGCCGTCACCGCTCGGGGCGTGCAGGAGGCCATGACGGAAGCGTCGACATTGGCGGGACGTTATACAGACGTTATACATCTGAAAAATAGACAAGGGGCCGGTATGATCAATGCCGGCCCCTCAAAATTTGTGCACAGCATTTACAATGCACATATTATGCAGTATATTGAATATACAAGATCAAAAGGAGTTGATGATTATGGCTGACACGACGAATATAAGCATCCGCATGGATATTGAGCTGAAGAAACATGCGGAACAGCTCTTTAACGAGCTCGGAATGAACATGACGACGGCCATTAATATTTTCTTGCGTCAGGCTGTGCGTCAGCAACGCATTCCCTTTGACGTCGCTCTTGAGACGCCGAATGCCGAGACGTTGGAGGCCCTTGCGGAAGTGGAGCGGATGAAGAAAGACCCTACTCTCGGCAAGACTTATAAAAATGTCGACGAGATGATGAAGGAGCTTTTAACTTGATGTATTCCGTCAGACCGACTTCAAGGTTTCAAAAGGATTTGAAGCGTGTTCAAAAACGCGGATACAATATTGATCTTCTGACGAAAGCTGTCAAGAAGCTCGCAGACGGAGAGGTGTTAGACGCTTCATATCACGACCACCCACTGAGCGGAAGCTTCGTTGGTTGCCGGGAGTGTCATATCACTCCCGACTGGTTACTCGTTTACGAAATTTCGGCAGGCGAGTTGATTTTGTACCTTACCCGAACCGGAACGCACAGCGATTTGTTCGGTTAGGCCATGACGGGAGGCGGAAACATGATGCACATCAAATCCGTATCCGAGCGGGATCAATTTGACGATGAGGTACACATCAAGCTGAAAGCAGCAGAGAAGGCAGCTAAGACTACCGACAAGCGCCTTTCGCATGACGAGGTGTTTTCAGTTCTCCGGCGCAAGCTTATGGAAAAGGCGGCGGAGATGCAATAACAAATATTGATTCTATTTCTCCTTAAACATCCGCGGCATGATTTTGACCAGATTTTTCAGCCCGGCCAGCTTGCGGCCCGGGCCGGGGGCGTAACAGAACTCCGTCATGCCCTTCATGCCTTTATATATGGATTCGTCGTTGGGGGGCCACCATATGGCCCTCTTTTCGCTGGGCAAGACTGTAAAAACAATTTTTGGATTTATTGACATCCGTTTTAGGCAAATGTAAAATGCATTATAGGCAATTGCCTAAAAGGGGATGAATAATGAGCAACTTGAAGAAACTGCCCGACACGGAATTTGAAATTATGAAAGTGGTATGGGCAAACGAGCCGCCCATAACGACTAACATGGTCATGGAGCAATTGGGTAACGAGCGTAAGTGGAAGGCGCCTACCGTGATTTCCCTAATGCTGCGGATGGTGGAAAAAGGATTTCTGAGGACAGAGAAAAAAGGAAAGGAACGCATTTATTATCCGCTAGTTGCCAAAGAGGATTATCTAAAGTTTGAAACCGATAATTTTATGAAGCTATACCATGAAAACTCATTCCTCAGCCTTGTCAGCACCCTTTATAATGGCCAGCAATTTAGCGAACACGATATCGATGAACTGATGCAATGGGTGAAGGAACGGAGGAAGTGAGATGCAAGGTCACCTCGTCGTTCTGATGGAATGCTCCGTCACCATGACGGCGCTTGCACTTGGGTTTATGGCGCTGACTCCATGGCTGTCCAAACGATATGATGCCAAATGGCTTTACTACGTCTGGCTGGTGCTGGTGATCGGGTTCATTATTCCATTCAGGTTTCATCCCGATACGCCTCTTCTACATAATGACTTATTTGTAAATGCCGTTGCCATGCAGCAAACGGCTTTCGATAAGCTAGACATTATGGAACAGGGCCAACCTCAAGACAGCCCGCAGAGCAATTTAATCAATGATCCTGGGACGAACCGTTACGATCGGGAAACGGTATCCGGCATCATGCGAAAGATACTGAATAGTCCGTGGTATCTATGGGCGGGTACTTTGTGGATATTCGGAGCGGTTATCTTTATTGCCTTTCACGGTATCCGTCACAAGCATTTCCTCCAAATGGTAAGGCGCTGGAGCCAGAAAGTCAGCGACCAGCAGACGTTGGATACCCTGCAAGGCCAAAAGTTGGGGTTGGGTATATTGAAGCGGGTAGAATTGCGAACCTGCGCATGTATAACCAGCCCAATGATGATCGGGCTTGTCAATCCGGTAATTTTACTCCCTCAGGCAGAATACTCCGAGGGTGAGTTATCGCTTATTTTAAGACATGAGCTGGTTCATATAAAGAGAAAAGACTTATGGTATAAAATTTTGGTACTTCTTGCCACAGCCATTCACTGGTTTAACCCTGTCGTTTATCTGATGGTAAAGGCTATCGCCGTGCAGTGTGAGATTTCCTGTGATATGGAAGTGGTAAAAAACACCGAAATGGACAAGCGGCAACTGTACAGCGAGACGATTCTTGACGTAGTCAAGCATAATGGGAGAATGCAAACTGCTTTCTCTACGAATTTTTATGGAGGTAAAAAAGAAATGAAGAACAGAATCTTCACCATCATGGATGGATCGAAGAAAAAAACCGGCATTTTTATTCTGTGTGCGGCGCTTATACTCACGTTTAGTAGCGGAGTGGTGTTTGCGGCAGATGCGGACAACACGGAGGATAAAAATTCATATACCATCGAAGTTTATAATGATACGACAAAAATAAACTTTATAAACGAACCGTTCATACGGGATGGTGAATTATATTTGCCGCTTAGAGAGACTTTGGCCGCTTTCGGCATAGATGATATTAAGTTTGATGACCGAGAGATTCAAATTGAAATGCCCGTTTTCGATTCCAATTATCAAGGATTTCCTCCTGCCAGTGTCTGTCAAATTACAATTGGCAGTCCACAAGTGAAATTCCCGACACATTATGTACCGGGTGGGATTTTAAGAACCGCACCTGTGATCAAAAACGATACGACATATGTACCTGTAGATTTTTTTGAAAGTCTTATTATCCGTGGACAAATCCCGCGTTTTAGCGTGAAGCTGATACAGCCCAGCGATCCAAGTGCGTACTATTCAGAGGACGAGGAAGTATATATCGGGACAGCAAGTCAGCAGGACAGCTATAATCCTGTGGATGAAAACGGCAACAGGAAACTTATCAAAAGGATTATAACAGATGAAGACGGCAAAGCAGTGGCGCTTGTAACTGTTGAAAACCAACGCCCGAAAGTGCTGAGTAACCTACAGAACCGGACCCCGGCATTTCCAAGACTGGGGGCTCCTGATTTTGAAAGTATATTCAATGCTCCGGAATCAATATTTGGTATAAATGCTTATGGAGAATACATTGATTTTTCGGAAGGCATTTTGGTTCAAAAGAATGGTGAATTTATCGCTTATATTCCTCCAGCATACCAAATTAACAAACCTGCGGCAGTATTGCCAAAGTCATGAGGTGTTTTTGTAAAGGGCATGAATGACCCTATATGGATTGCCATATGGGAAGGAAAAGAATGGGCGCCCGCTATACTTGGAGATAAACGATAATTACTATAAAGCGCAATCGATTTCACAATCGGTTGCGTTTTTGGTATTGATATTTTGGTCTAACGTGATTAAACTGATTATATGGTTTAACGATATTAGACTTGGGGGCGGCAATGTGGAAGATTATAAGCTAGGCGTCATGGAAACGAAATTTGCCGAATTGATATGGGATAACGAACCCGTATCGTCCGGCGATTTAGTGAAGCTCTGTACAAGGGAGCTTACATGGAAAAAATCAACGACATACACTATGTTGCGACGGTTGTGCGACCGTGGTATTTTTCAAAATAAGGACGGCATAGTTTCTTCTCTTATGACGAAACAGGAGTTCAACGCCTTTCAAAGTGAAAAGTTTGTTGAGGACACCTTTGACGGCTCACTCCCGCAATTTCTGGCGGCGTTTACCATGCGAAAGAAGCTGTCCGAGAGCGAGATCAGAGAGCTTCAGCGGCTTATTGATGAGAAGAGAGGGGAAGCATAATGTGGACGTATACGCTCCTGCCACAAATCCTTAATATGAGCCTGACAGCGGGAATCGTCATTGTTCTCGTGCTGGTTGCCCGCTTGCTGCTCAGAAAAGCGCCCAAAATTTTTTCTTATGCGCTGTGGGCGGTCGTATTATTCCGGCTCGTCTGCCCCGTGTCTTTTTCCTCAGAATTTTCCCTGGTAGGTCTGTTCAACCCGCCTGCGTCGTCGGCAAGTAATGGCATCTACAGCCGCATTAACTATATCCCCACGAATATCGTTCACACGGAGTTCCCGCAAGTCAATTTAGCTGTTCCGGGGGTCAGCCAAGCTATCAACCACATCTTGCCGCAAGGCGGGGAGCAGACTGCCGCCGACCCGCTTGCATTTCCGTTGTCGATCGCTACTGTGCTCTGGATGCTCGGGATTGCGGCGATGCTGATATACAGCGCGGTTTCCTTGATACGGTTACGTCAAAAGCTCGTCGGCGCCGTCTGCATGCGGGACAATATCTATCTTGCCGACCATCTCTCCACGCCTTTTGTCATCGGCGTGTTCCGTCCGAGAATCTATTTGCCGTCAACGCTGCCGGAGCAAGAGCAAAGCTATATCATCCTGCACGAACAGACGCATATCCGGCGGCTTGATCATATCGTGAAAATGATCGCCTTTCTTGCGCTGGCGGTACATTGGTTTAATCCGCTGGTGTGGGTGGCGTTTGTGTGCGCCGTAAAAGACATGGAAATGTCCTGTGATGAGCGTGTCTTGAAGCAAATGGGCGGCGAGATTAAGGGAGCGTATTCAACCTCTCTGCTCTCCCTCGCAACGGGACGACAGCTTATCAACGGCAGCCCGCTGGCGTTCGGAGAAGGAAATATCAAGGGACGCATAAAAAATGTGCTGAACTATAAAAAGCCTGCCTTCTGGATAGTGGCCGTAACCGTCATTGCTATAATCGCCGCAGGATTTACGTTGCTCGCTAACCCAACCCCGACAGATACGACGGTTGACTCGGCGGAAGGAACCGGTCCGTTTGTCGGATATATAAAAGACGCAGCTACCGGCACTTTTGACGTTTACACGAAAGAGGGCGGAACGTATATCATGAGTTTGCCCTGGTCGTTATTTGATCAATTTCCTGCCAGCGACCGCACAGATCCAAACTGGCAGCCCGGTTGGACGGATGTCGATGTCTACTGCGGTTCGATTAATCACTTCACTTGGGCGGTGGTCTGTACCGGACCTTCCCTGGGAACGGGAAACGCCAATGTCTGTACCTCCATGGACGGCGGGAAACATTGGCGGGTGGGCGACAAAAATGATATGTATACCGGAACAGTGACCGGCGCTGGTTTTTCATCTTCAAAAGTCGGCTTTATGAGCTATCGTTACTTTTTTGACCAAGGCCCCGAAATAAGCCGCACGACGGATGGCGGAAAAACATGGAAACGCATGCCGGTAGGTATTCCTCACTATTTAAAGGAATATAAGATGACGCCTCTCGTTCCTACTTTCACCGGAAAGTCTGGAACCTACCCGATTGAGATTTATGACAGCAACGCCAATCTTTCATCCATCGCATATCTCGTAACGAAGGATGGTGGGATGACATGGCAATGGCAGGCAAATACTGAAGAAGTAACAAGGGGATTAATAACTCAAACCGACATCGATCAGGACGGGGAAAACGAATCTATTTATCTTGATAAATCCAAGCTGGAAACAGAATCTGTAATATCACTCGTCGTTAAGGACAGCAGGGGAAACGAGATCTGGAGTGAAGCTCTTTCTACACCCCACGCTGGCTGGGACCAGTTGTACCTCACGGAACTTGATGGCAAACAATATCTCCTCCGGTACAACCCCGCTATGTTCCAGGGGTATTGCACATATGTATATACCCTTTTCACTCCGGAAAGCGGCGGTAAAGAGAAAGTATTTCAAACAAAAACGCTCGAATTTGATATTAACGGTACCAAAGTGCTTGATGCGCGTAAAATGGTTGACTTCGCCGACGAGGTAAATACGCTTTTGAAGCAAAGCCGGCTATTGATCAGCAGCGACGGTGGAGACTGGAACTTCGGCCCGTCGTCGGCAGAGCCGTTTTTCGAACGTTATTCCTGGCTGGACGACAACCCCGAGCTCTATAACGATGGCGACAGCCTGGAGACAAAGCTGAACAAATTCAGCGATCATGCGATTTTCAACCGTAATTTGTCTGATACGATGAACGCCGGCCGATAAAGCCTAATGGCAGTTGCCGATCCCAAGCCGCCGACTTTGGCAATGGTTAGTACGGCTATCTTTACACCGATGATTGGACAGGGGTTAACTCTACTCGTCCTTAAACATCCGCGGCATGATTTTGACCAGATTTTTCAGCCCGGTCAGCTTGCGGCCCGGGCCGGGGGCGTAACAGAATTCCGTCATGCCTTTCATGCCTCTATATATGGATTCGTCGTTGGGGGGCCACCACATGGCCCTCTTTTCGCCGGGCAGGATATCCCGGATGATCACCTGGGGCTGGGTCATTTCTTCAAAACCGATGGCGCCGTGGGTACGGCCGAGGCTGGACTTTTTGAATCCTCCCCAGGGCGTCTCGGCCAAACCGTGGCTCATCAGGTGGTCGTTGATATTTACCGCGCCGGCTTGGAGCTGACGGGCGATCTTTTCCGCCCGGACGTTGCTTCGGGACCAGACGGAAGCGGTCAGGCCCAGATCGGAATCGTTGGCCAGTCGAATGGCTTCCTCCATATCCTTAACCTTCATGACCGCGACTACCGGGCCGAAGGTCTCTTCCTGCATGACCAGCATATGGTGATTGACCTCGCTGAGCACCATGGCCGGCAGGAAGTTCTTTAAACCGGGATCATCGGGAAGCTTGGATTGGGCGTAAATAACCGCGCCTTGGGCCAGGGCGTCGTCGATATGGGATTGAACCTTTTCCAATTGGCTGCGGGTGGTCATAGCGCCCATGTCCATGGTATAATCCAGCCCCGATCCGACCCGCAGGGATTCAACTTTGGCCTTTAGCCGGCGCATAAACGGCTCGTAAACGTCCGTATGGACGTAGATTCTCTCCACACCGCCGCAGGATTGACCGGCGTTGGAGAAACCTCCCCAAATGGCCCCCATTACGGTTTTGTCTATATCCGCGTCTGCACATACCAGCATGGCGTCGTTGCCGCCCAGTTCCAGCGAAAGGGGCGTAAGGGTGTCGGCGGCTTTTCTCATTAAATATTGTCCCACCGGCACGGAACCGGTGAAAAACAATTTGTCGATGCCGTTCTCCAGCAGCAGATCGCCGGCCTGACTGCCGGGCAGATTGAGAAAGGTAAACACGCCTGCCGGCAAGCCGGCGGCTTCTATACAATCCCGCAGCGCCATTCCCGTTAACTGGGTTTGGGTGGCGGTTTTCAGGATCACGGCGTTGCCGGCCAGCAGAGCCATAATCACTTCCGAAAAAGGAATAGCGAAGGGATAATTCCAAGGCGATAGTACCGCCACGATCCCCCAAGGAACGCGAACGATTTTGCTGCGTTTGTAAGAGGTGAAAATGTTGCCCGGTTTAAGTGATTGATCTTGGAGAAAGCCCGGGGCCATTTTGCAGTAATAGCCGGCGGCCAGGATGGCGGGGGCTATTTCGGCCACTAAAGCGTCGTTGCGGGTCTTGCCGTTGTCGAGACTGATGATCTCCGCCAATTCGTCGCTGTGTTCCACCAAATAATCGCGGACTTTACGAATTTTTTTCACCCGTTCGCCTACCGGGAGAGCAGCCCATTCTTTTTGGGCGGCCCGGGCCGTGAACATGGTTCTTTTTAGATCATCTTCCCCGTGCAGCGGAGAATACCCCACCAGCTCGTCGGTAGCGGCGCTTCTGCATTCCGTACTTATTACGGAGGGTTGGGAGAAGTTGTACGGATCGATCATGAAACCGGATCCCCTTTCCAAATAAAATAACCTAAAAAATTGCAGCGCGAACCAATACTCTAAAAAAGTTTACCAATAACGAACACAAACTAATGATTCTGTTAGATATAAATTAACATCA
>DATMYB010000218.1:0-3571 GCA_035561215.1 Syntrophomonas sp.
CATTGACATCTATGATAAATTGACTATCCTGGCCGCCTCGGCTAAATACGATGTGGCTTGTACCTCCAGCGGTGTCGAGCGCAACGGCAGACCGGGCGGTATCGGCAACGCGGCCAAAGCCGGAATTTGTCACAGCTTTTCGGCCGATGGCCGGTGCATAACTTTATTGAAAGTCCTGCTGACTAATGTCTGTATCTTCGATTGTAAATACTGTGTCAACCGGGTGTCAAATGATATTGTCCGCGTGGGGTTTACGCCCCAAGAACTGGCCGAGCTTACGATCAACTTCTACCGGCGCAACTACATAGAAGGTTTATTCCTTAGTTCCGGGGTAATGAAAAATCCCAACCATACGATTGAGCAAATGCTTAAAGTGCTTGAATTATTGCGCAAGGTTTACCGCTTTGGCGGTTATATTCATGTCAAGGCCATACCGGGAGCGGATAATGAACTTATTTCCCGCCTGGGACTTTTAACCGACCGGATGAGCATCAATCTTGAGTTACCTTCTCAGGAAAGTCTCCGGCTCCTGGCCCCGGATAAAACCAGGGAATCCATCCTGCGTCCCATGGGCCTGATTAGTTCCAAGATCCGGGAAAACCGGACGGACCTGGTTAAATTCCGGCATGCGGCCAGGTTTGTCCCGGCCGGTCAGAGCACCCAGCTTATTATCGGAGCGACTCCGGATACGGACCGGAAAATAATAACCCTGACCGAAGGGCTCTACAAAAAATACGGTCTTAAAAGGGTCTTTTTCTCTGCCTATATGCCGGTAGCCGAGCATTCATTGCTGCCTGCTCCGGATAGCAAACCGCCTCTCCTGCGGGAACACCGGCTTTATCAGGCCGACTGGCTTTTACGCTTTTACGGCTTTGAAGCCAAAGAACTGCTTGATGACCAAAATCCCAATTTCAATTTGCAGGTTGATCCCAAATGCAATTGGGCCCTCAACCATTTGGAAGAGTTTCCTCTGGAAATTAATAAAGCGCCTTATGCGCTGCTTTTACGAGTACCCGGAATCGGTGTAACCGGGGCCAGGCGGATTCTTACCGCCAGAAGAAGCGGCCCCCTTGATTTTTCCGGCCTGAAAAAGATAGGTGTTGTCTTGAAACGCGCCCAGTATTTCATTACCTGTAAAGGGAAAACCATGGCGGGTCTGAAAATTACCCCCGATGGAGCCATTCGGGCGCTTCTGGCCGATCATTACCGGCTTCCCTCTCCTTATCCTGAACAACTGTCCTTATTTAATGAACCCTTCCCTCTGAGAGAGGAGGTGCGGCAATGCCTGAGCGGACCGGTTTAGTTTACGCCTACGACGGCAGCTTTGAAGGCCTGATGTCCTGCGTTTTTGAAAGCTATCAATTTAAGGAGGTCCCCGGCGTCATCCGTCCTCCGGGCGCCGAACAGACCCTCTTTGATACGGCGAAATGGATTGAAACAGATAAACATAAGGCGGAAAGAGTTTATAATTCCATTCCTTTGAAGATCTCCTCCTCAGCCCAGGAGTTGGTTAAGCTCGGTTTTTTAACGTGTGCGCCGCACAAAGAGTTGTTAATCTATAATTTTTTGCGTTTAGGGTTTAAGTCTGGCGGCAAGGTAATGACGCTGCTCACCGATGATACGGTTAATTCCCTCCAAAAGGCAGTCCGCCGCTTAAGATGCGAAAGCCATAAGTTCCTGGGATTTGTTCGCTTTTCTGTCTATGGCGAAGTGCTGGCGGCGGTGATTGAACCCCAAAACTTTGTGCTGCCCCTTCTGGCCCGGCACTTTTGCGACCGGTGCCGGAACGAAACGTTTATGATTTATGATAAAACCCACAGGATGGCATTAATTTATCAAGGACAAAAAGCGGAGCTGATCTCTGTCGATGAGTTAACATTGCCGGAAGTTGATGGTCCGGAAATTGAGTACCGGCGCTTATGGAAGCAATTCTATAATACAATTGCCATTGAAGGCCGAAATAACCCCCGCTGCCGGATGAATCTGCTGCCCAAACGCTATTGGGGCCAAATGACGGAATTTTGGTAAGGCAGATATACGAGTGGCCGGCCATTGCTGCGTAAGCGGAATAACTACGAAAAATTTTTTAAGGACTTAATCCCGTGAAGGTGTTATGTCTTTTTTCTTTTCCTGAATGATCGGGATGATGGCGGCCGCAAGGCCGCCGTCTGCATTCCATCAAACAATTGGACAGATCATCTGCATTCTTAATCCAGAGTTATCCGTTGAATCTTCGATATTACGATCAACTTTTTCCCGCTTTTTTCTATAATCTCAGGGATGCGGTCCCGTACCAGACAGCTTGTTATCCGCGACTAAATTCACCATATTTGTTATAATTCTTTCATATCCTGTCTTATTTCATAAAAAGTTTCAAAAAAGCGGCAAAAAGCGGCGGCAAGAGACAAAAGAAAAAGCTCCTTAGATAAAAAGACCCTGAAACAAGTTCAAGGTTCCTAAAGATTTGGCGGAATAACCTGAATTAAATTATAAAGTACTCACTGATGATGCGCAAAGTGTTCCATGATTTTTGCCCAAATACGTTGTGTTTCAAGGAATTCATGATAATGCTTTTTGACGTTTTTATGGTATTTCTCCAATTCAGCTAAAACATTTATAAAATCCGGCTGTCCGAAATAAGTGCAGATTTTAGGCAATGTCTCGTAAAGCTGTTTCCGCATCTTTTCAATCATTTCCTCATAGCGATCCCGCTGTGTAATATAGAGCAGCAATGGTTTATAACGAATCCAACCTATACAGGTCTTGTAAAAGCGAGTGCTAATCTGTTCGGTATCAGCTTTGATGAACTTCAAGCGGATTGGGAGAACACCTTCTAAAAGGTGATTATAGGTAGAAAACCCGTCATGGAATGTGTAGCAGGGCACACGCAAAACTTTTCGTTCGCTTAAGCAGGTACTTAAAAAAGTATCCTCTCCTCTGGCTCCCGGCGGATTGTAAAACGGGAAAATACGCCGGGGATCAGTAATATTAATACACAGATTAGCGCCGGAGATGAATTTGGCATGGTTTGTTTCCTGGACCTCTATCGCATCATCGCTCGTCAATATCCTGGTATCAGCATATGTTACCCCGCCGTTTCTCATAACGGTTTTCAAGGTATCCCAGTTAATGATATCATTGCTGATAGCCTCAATAAAAGAACGAAAATCCGCTTCGCTCATAGTGTCATTAAATTCCATATAGGGAATAGGCGATATATAACCACAATGATGTCCGTGGGTGATGTCCGCTTGAGTGATATATTGAAGATGATCCAGCAGAACATGCTGGCCTCCCCAAATTGCAGTTCTGCGCGTATTGGTCACGGCCATCGGGTATTCGTCGTCGTCCAGAAAAATCAGATAATCCATATTATGCTTAATAGCGTGATAGAGCACAGCGTTCCGCTTGGCTGCATACCCCCTGCCAAAAATCAGGCGGGCTTCATTCATATCGATGACGTTTTCCCGAATTAAATAGTCAATTTCTTCTTTTCTGGCGATGCTTCCAATGAATTTACTGCTGTCAATCTGCTCCACTAGTTCCGGGTGTACATTGGTGTAATCCGTTA
>DATMYB010000219.1:0-7468 GCA_035561215.1 Syntrophomonas sp.
GATTTAAGATGGCAAAGATAGATATCGGACCTCCCGATTACAAACAATTCCTGCCGCCGGTGATCAAGAACAATTACGGACAATGGAAATACCATGAAAACGTGAAGCCGGGCGTTCTGCGTCATGTGGCCAAATCCGGCGAAGCGCTTTACAGTATCCGGGTCGGTTCGCCGCGTTTGGTCAGTATCGATTTTATTCGTGATATCTGCGCATTGGCGGATGAATATTGCGACGGCTATCTGCGTTTTACCAGCCGCAACAATATAGAGTTTCTGACCGGCGACGAGAGCAAAGTGGAACCTTTGATCGCTGCCTGTGAAGCCAAAGGACTGCCGGTAGGCGGTACCGGAGCTTCCCTCAGCAATATTGTCCATACCCAAGGCTGGGTTCACTGCCATACGCCTGCTACCGACGCTTCCGGCGTGGTCAAGGCGGTTATGGACGACTTGTATGATTATTTCAAGCGGGATGATCTGCCGGCCAAACTGAGAGTGGCTCTGGCCTGCTGCCTGAACATGTGCGGAGCCGTACATTGCAGCGACATTGCTATTCTGGGCGTACATCGGACTGCCCCGGTTATCCATCACGACATTATCCAAAAGGGAACCGAGATACCGACCCTGGTGGCCAGTTGTCCTACCGGTGCGATTCGCCCCGATCCTAAAAATAAGAGTGTTATCGTTAATGAAGAACGCTGCATGTACTGCGGCAACTGCTACACCATGTCCCCCGGTATGCAGATCCTGGATCCGGTCAACGACGGTATCGCCATTCTGATCGGCGGCAAGGTGTCCAATGCGCGTTCCGTGCCGATGTTCTCACGTCTGGTTATCCCGTTCCTGCCCAATAATCCGCCGCGCTGGCCGGAAACGGTGGAAGCGGTCAGAAATATCGTGGAGACCTGGATCAGACATGCCCGCAAAGGTGAGCGCGTAGGCGAGTGGGTAGAACGGATCGGCTGGGAGAGGTTTTTCACCCTGGCGAACATCCCGTTCTCAGATAAATGTATAGACGATTATATTTTCTCAAGGGAGACATTCCGGACCACTGCGGCTTTCAAATATTAGTAGTTCTGCGTCATCTTTTCAGGCGACGCAAACTATTAATCCGCACAACCTGGACCGAAATCGCTTCCCGACTCTAAATTTAAAAGAGA
This sequence comes from Syntrophomonas sp., assembly GCA_035561215.1. Classification (GTDB taxonomy): domain Bacteria; phylum Bacillota; class Syntrophomonadia; order Syntrophomonadales; family Syntrophomonadaceae; genus Syntrophomonas_B. The sequence goes on from DATMYB010000219.1 coordinate 1,157, forward strand.
GAAGGAATGATGATGGACAAGGAACCAGCGAAACCGGAAGTCAAAGAAAAAGTCCTGGCTTATTTGGATACGGTGGAAAAGGCCAAGAGCAAAGATATTGCCAAGGCCATCGGCGAATCCAAAGCCGACGTGGACCATGCCGTCAAAGAACTGGCGATTGAGGACAAAGTGGAATACCTGTATATCACGACCACATTTGTAGCCTTAAAAGGCAAGGTCGGTGCTCCCGAATAATCAATCGAAGGAGGGGCGGATGTACTGCCCCTCCGCGGTTCAATGACCCAATCCGTGAAACGAGAGGGAATGACGATGGAGTTAACGCTGAACAATTCGATACGAGCGAAGAAAAAGCAGATATTATCGAAGTGGCAGTCGCTGGCTATGAGCAGTTATAAGAACCGCGGTTTCGTAAACGGTATGAACAAAGCCGGGCGGTTTACCGATCCGGTGGCGTATGTCACCGCGGATAATACCGACAAAATATTTAATTGGCTGACAAATACAGAAAACAGCGAGGAGTTGCGGGCTCCGGTGGAGGAAATATGCCGCCTGCGGGCGGTGCAGGATATCGATCCGTCCTCGGCGCTGAATTTTATACCGGCATTGAAACAATTGATTCGGGAAGAAATGGCGGACGAGATCGAGCACGGAGAGTACGCCGACGAGTTGGCAGACCTCGATAAACGTATTGACGACATATCAGTGCTGGCTGATGACGCTTATACGAGCTGTAAAGCCAGAATCAATGCAATAAGAATCAATGAAATGAAACGCTTAAATGGGAGAGATGCGGGATGAAGATCTGGTCTTCTCTGCTGGCGGTGATCGCGCTGGTATTTGTAACTTGGCTGGGGGCTGGAGTCCTACATCTGAATACTTTTTTTGGGATTGTAGTACCCTATCTGGCTTTTGTCATATTCCTGGCGGGATTCGTGTTCCGGGTAGTAAAATGGGGAAAATCCCCGGTGCCTTTCAGTATCCCTACGACCTGCGGACAACAGGAATCACTGCCTTGGATCAAACCTAACAAAATTGAAAACCCCACCAGTATCTGGGGAGTAATGGTCAGAATGATACTGGAAGTCACTTTGTTCCGTTCGTTGTTCAGAAATACGGCTACGGAAAAACACGATGGCAATCTGGCCATCGGTTCGGCCAAGTGGCTGTGGTTCGGCAGCCTGATGTTTCACTGGTCCATGTTGATCATAATCATCCGGCATCTGCGTTTCTTTACCGAACCAGTCCCGGCTTTCATACAAGGGGTCGAATTCCTGGACAGTTTCATGCAGATCGGAATTCCTCTGTTATATATGACGGATGTATTCATCGTACTGGCGCTGACTTACCTTTTCCTGCGCCGGGTTATGATCCCCAAGGTACGATATATTTCTCAGGCGGCGGACTATTTCCCATTGCTGCTGCTGCTGAGCGTAGCTATCAGCGGTATATTGATGCGCTACTTCTTAAAAGTCGATGTGGTGGGCGTAAAAGAAATCGCCATGGGACTGGTGACCTTTAAACCAGTGGCAGCCGCCAACATCGGTACCATCTTTTACATCCATCTGGCTTGCGTAAGCTGCCTGTTCGCCTATTTCCCCTGGAGCAAACTCATGCATGCCGGCGGCATTTTTATGAGTCCTACCAGAAATATGGCCAATGACAGCCGCATGGTCAGACACGTAAACCCCTGGAATTATGATGTGAAAACTCACACTTACGCGGAGTACGAGGAAGAATTCCGGGACAAAATGAAAAAAGCCGGACTGCCGCTGGAAGGGGAGGGATAGAATATGGCCAAATTACCGAAGAAAGATGAACTGCTGAACTATCAATACGAAATCCCTTCCACCGATTGGATGGATACCGAGGTGGAAATCAGACCCGGCACATATTGCTACGGCGCCAAAGGAAAATATTTGGAGGCGGTTGATTTCCCCAACGCCCGCGACTGGTCTCCCGCCGACGAAGACTGGCATCTGCCGGAGAACTGGCAGGAAATATTCCTGGAGGGCATGGCTGAACGCCTGGACAAATACCGTTCCTTCAGATTGTTCATGGATGTTTGTGTGCGCTGCGGCGCCTGCGCTGATAAGTGCCATTTTTACATGGGCTCGGGCGACCCCAAGAACATGCCGGTTTTACGCGGCGAGCTGCTACGCTCCGTATATAGAAGATATTTCACCGCTTCGGGCAAATTACTGGGCCGTTTAGCCGGTGCCAGAGATCTGACCGAGGATGTTTTGAAGGAACTGTGGTATTATTTCTACCAATGCACCGAATGCCGCCGCTGTTCAGTCTTCTGTCCCTACGGCATCGATCAGGCGGAAATCACCATGATGGGCCGGGAATTGTTTAATCTGCTGGGGCTGAATACCGAATGGATCTCAGGACCGGTAGCCAACTGTTTTATGAAGGGCAACCACGTTGGCCTTGAACCTCAAACCATTGTAAGCAATGTCGATTTTCTGATGGAGGATCTGGAGGAGATCACCGGCAAGCGGGTCGAACCCCGTTTCAATAAAAAGGGCGCGGAAATACTGTTTGTGGCTCCTTCCGGTGACTTGTTCGCCGATCCCGGCATCTATACCTGTATGGGTTATTTAATGCTGTTCGAGCAGTTGGGATTGGATTATACCATGAGTACCTATGCCTCGGAGGGCGGTAATTTCGGATTATTTACCTCCAATGAAATGGCCAAGCGTCTGAACGCCAAAATCTATGCGGAAGCCCGTCGGTTGGGCGTCAAATGGATTCTGGGCGGCGAATGCGGACACATGTGGAGAGTCGTAAATCAATATATGGACACCTGGAACGGTCCGGCCAATTTCCTGGACGTACCGGTTTCGCCTATCACCGGCACCAAATTTGAAAATGCCAAATCCACTAAGATGGTGCATATCGCTGAATTTACCGCGGATCTTATCTATCATGACAAACTCAAACTGGACCCGAGCCGTAACGATCATCTGCGGGTCACCTTTCACGATTCCTGCAATACCTCCCGAGGGATGGGAATTATGGAAGAACCGCGCTATATCATTAAAAAAGTTTGCAATCATTTCTATGAAATGCCGGAAGAAACCATCCGCGAAAAAACCCTGTGCTGCGGCAGCGGATCAGGTTTAAACGCCGGAGAGAATATGGAAGTCAGATTACGGGGAGGATTCCCGCGCGCCAATGCAGTCAAATATGTCCGTGAAAAACACGGAGTAAACGTACTGGCTAATATCTGCGCCATTGACCGGGCCGCCATGCCCGCCTTGATGGATTACTGGGTGCCGGGCGTACAGGTTATGGGCGTCCATGAATTAGTGGGCAATGCGCTGGTTTTGGACGGAGAGCAGGAACGTACCCTGAACCTGCGCGGCGAGCCGTTGCCCGGCAAAGGAGGAGAAGACGATGTATAACGGAGGTAAAATAATCGCCGGCCTTGCCATTTTCGTAGCCCTGGTAACTTCTCCTTTTTTAATGAACATCGGCAAAGCTGACGAAGCTCCGCAGCCAAACCTGGATACGCCGGCTATCAACCAGATGAGCCAGAAACAGTGCGTCGAATCGGCTGAGTTTATGCGCACCGAGCACATGCAAATGCTGAACGAATGGCGGGATCAGGTGGTAAGAAACGGCGACACCGTTTATGTCAGCAGTTCCGGACAGGAGTATGAGATGAGCCTGGAGAACAGTTGCCTGCAATGCCATTCCAACAAGGAAGAGTTCTGCGATTCCTGCCACACTTACGCTAGTGTAGAACCTTATTGCTGGGATTGCCACACCTATACGAAAGGAGCTGGTCAATAACATGGACAGACGCAGTTTCCTGAAATTATTGGCGGTGACCGGTGTCGGCGGAGTAGCTGTTTTTGAAGGAATTGACCGGTTCGGAAGTATTGAAGCGGCGGAAATCAAGGAAAACAGCAAGTCGCTGCGGGGCAAGCATTGGGGCATGGTGATCAACGTGAGCAAGTTCCGGCAACCCGAGGATTTCAAACGGATCGCGGTCGCCTGTCATACGTATCACAATGTGCCGGATATCAATGATCCCAAGCAGGAAATCAAATGGATCTGGCAGGATGATTTCGAGCATACTTTCGCCGAACTGGAGAGCAGCTATTTAAGTGAGAAAATAAAAGAACAGCATTTTCCGGTTCTGTGCAATCATTGCGAAAACCCACCCTGCGTGAGAGTGTGTCCCACCAAGGCTACTTTTAAACGTGAGGACGGCATCGTTACCATGGATTATCACCGCTGTATCGGCTGCCGGTTCTGTATGGCCGCCTGTCCTTTCGGCGCCAGAAGCTTCAATTTCTGCGACCCGCGGCCGTATATCAAGGAGATCAATCCGGAAATACCTACCCGGACCAAGGGTGTGGTAGAGAAATGCACACTCTGTGTGGAACGGCTGGAAAAGGGTCTAAGACCCCTTTGCGAACAGGCTTCCAACGGGGGCATCATCTTCGGCGACCTGGCTGACCCGGATTCCGCGATCAGAAAAGTGCTGGGGGAGAATTTCTCCATCCGCCGCAAAGTCGAATTAGGAACCGGCCCCAGCATCTACTATATCTTCGGGGGAGGCGGACAAAGTGCTTGAGAAAGCTCTGTACGGAAGCAAACGCTATTATGCCTGGATGGGCTTCCTGATGATCGTAGCTTTGATCGGGGTGGCGGCCTATGTAAGACAATTTGAATACGGACTGGGCTTGACCGGCATGAGCCGCGACGTCAGTTGGGGTCTGTACATTTCCCAGTTTACTTTTATGGTAGGGGTGGCGGCCTCGGCGGTAATGGTGGCCATACCCTATTATCTGCACGACCACAAAGCCTTCGGACAGATCGTTATTCTGGGCGAATTTTTAGCGGTGGCGGCAGTAATCGTATGCATGCTGCTGGTCTTTGTGGATATGGGGCAACCGATCCGGGTGCTAAACGTCATACTGCATCCGACCCCTAACTCCATTTTGTTTTGGGATATGCTGGTACTGAGCGGTTATCTGCTGCTCAACCTGGTCATCGGTTGGACGGTGATGGGAGCCGAGAAAAAAGGAGTCGCTCCCGGCGGCTGGCTCAAAACGCTGACCTACATCTCCATTCCCTGGGCGGTAAGCATCCACACGGTGACGGCGTTCCTGTATGCCGGACTGCCCGGTAGGGGTTACTGGCTGTCAGCCATTATGGCGGCGCGCTTTCTATCGTCAGCTTTTGCCGCCGGCCCGGCCCTGCTGATCATCCTGTGCCTGCTGCTGCGCAAGGTGTCGTCTTTCAAGACTACACCCGAGGCGATCCAGTCCCTGGCCAAAATCGTAACCTATGCCATGATTGCCAATGTGTTTTTCTTTATGCTGGAGGTGTTTACCGCCTTTTACAGCAATATACCGGGACACATGGCCACCTTCAAATATTTATTCGGCGGTTTGCAAGGACACCATAATCTGGTGGGCTTTATGTGGGTCGCAGCCGTGCTGGCTATGGTCGGCATAACCATGCTGCTGATTCCCAAAATGCGGAAAAACGAAAAAGTTTTGCCCTGGGCATTGATCGCCGTGTTCGTTGCCGCCTGGCTGGACAAAGGCATCGGGCTGGTACTGGGCGGATTTGTTCCCAATACTTTTGGCAGAGTGACCGAGTATATTCCCACTGCCAACGAAATTACGATTATTATAGGCATCTATGCCATTGGGCTGATGTTGCTGACCATTCTGTACAAGGTAGTGGTCGGGGTAAGACAAAGCGGGATTGGATACGAGCATTAAAAAATCGTAAATAATCACTGGATGAAAACCGGATGAAAGTTTATTTTGCCGGCGGCTTACCTTACCAGAAGCCGGGCATAATATAAAATCTAAAACAAGGAGGACAATAAGATGGCGGAATTAAAAGTCGGAGATCGTTTATTGATGCTGGACGAAGATGGTTTTCTTGACAATGCCGACGATTGGGATGAAGCAGTAGCCCATGTGCTGGCAGAATCAGAAGAAGTTGAGCTCACACAAGAACATTGGGATATTATCAATTACCTGCGCAACTACTATGCTGAATTCGGCGTAGCGCCGATGGTAAGAAAAATGCTGAAGGACACCAAGAAAAGCCAGGCGGAAATCTATGGTCTGTTCCCCAGCGGCCCCGGGAAAGGCGCCTGCAAAATCGCCGGTCTGCCCAAACCTACCGGTTGCGTATAATCCAAAGAAATCCTGGTGCAGCGGGTTCAGTTCCATGAACCCGCTATTTTTCTATTCAGCCGACACAAGCTTTCCCCGCCTTTCAATAACCTTTTCACAATCATAATTTATTGACGTTGGCGGATTCAAACCACTACAA
>DATMYB010000220.1:0-2915 GCA_035561215.1 Syntrophomonas sp.
GGGAATAGCAGTATGGTTTTGTGGTAAAATATACGAATAAACTTTAGGCGGTTGCTCTGAACGGGTGGAATTGTCCGGGAGCAAAACCGGTTATCAGTAATGGAGGGACAGGAGTGTCTGATAAAAACACATTTTACATCACTACCCCGATCTATTATCCCAGTGATAATCTGCATATAGGCCATGCCTATACTACAGTGGCAGCGGATTGCATGGCACGGTTTAAAAGAATGCAGGGGACGGATGTCTTTTACCTTACCGGAACAGACGAGCATGGGCAGAAAATCGAGCGGGCGGCTCGCGAAAGAGGCAAGGAGCCCATCGAACATGTGGACGGAATCGTAGCGGAAATCCGTAAATTATGGGATCTGCTGCTTATATCCAATACGGATTTTATTCGCACTACGGAAGCCCGGCACGAGCAAGTGGTACAAAAGATTTTTCAGAAGGTTTATGATCAGGGCGATATTTTTATATCCGAATACCAGGGATGGTATTGCAGTCCCTGCGAAACATATTTTACCGAACGGCAGTTGGTCGACGGCAAATGCCCCGATTGCGGCCGGGAGGTCGAACTGTTAAAAGAGGAGAGCTATTTCTTTAATATGTCCAAGTACGCGCCGCGGTTGCTGGAACATATCGACAGCCATCCGGATTTCATTCAGCCGGAATCCCGGCGCAATGAAGTGGTTAATTTCATCAAAGGCGGACTGGAAGATCTTTGCGTATCGAGAACCAGTTTCAGTTGGGGGATACCGGTGCCCTTCAACCGCAAACACGTAGTTTATGTGTGGTTCGATGCGCTGATCAATTACTTGACCGGGGTCGGTTATCTGAACGACGATGAACAGTTTAAGAAATATTGGCCGGCGGATGTTCATCTTATGGCCAAAGACATAATCAGGTTTCACGCCATTATCTGGCCCATCATGCTGATGGCGCTGGATTTGCCTCTGCCCAAAAAGGTCGTCGCTCACGGCTGGATCATGCTGGAGGGCGGCAAAATGTCCAAATCCAAAGGGAATGTGGTGGATCCGGCGATACTGGTAAGCAAATACGGGGTCGACGCGGTGCGTTATTATCTGCTAAAGGAGCTGACTTTCGGACAGGACGGACTGTATTCGGAAGAAATCATGGTAACCCGGATCAATTCCGATCTGGCCAATGATCTAGGCAATTTGGTCAGCCGAACTATTGCCATGATTATTAAATATTTTGACGGCGTCATCCCGGCTGCGGATGAAACCGGTGCTGCGGATGAGGAATTGCGGCAAATGGCCGGCGTTACCTTCAAAGAAGCGACCGAGAAGTTGGATAAACTTGACTTCTCCGCTTATCTTATTGCCGTCTCCCGTTTGGTTTCCCGGGCCAACAAGTACATTGACGAAACCGAACCATGGAAACTGGCCAAGGGAGAAGCAGGGAAGAAGCGGCTGGCCACGGTATTATACAACTTGGCGGAAACCATCCGCATCACTTTGCTGCTGACAGCACCGGCCATGCCTGCCTTGATCGGGCGGGCCAACCAGCAGTTGAACATTTTCAATCTGGAAAAGCCCATGTCGTGGGATGATGCCGGGGTTTGGGGAATGACAACCGCAGGAACGCAAGTAAATAAAGGCGAGTCCTTGTTCCCGCGGATAGATATGAAAACATTGGAGGAAAATACCATGGAAGAGAAAAATGTTGCCGGCCCATCGACTCAGGAGGAAAAAGCGGTTCCTGCTGCCGAAGCAGCTGAAGTAAAAGAAATAAAAGAAGAGAAGCCTTATATAACGATAGATGAGTTTGCCAAAATGGATTTGCGCGTAGCTGAAGTCATGGGCTGCGAAAAAATGGAAAAGGCGGATAAGCTGCTTATTCTCAAGCTTAAGGTCGGAGAAGAGGAACGGACGGTGGTGTCCGGAATCGCCCAGCATTATACACCGGAAACGCTGATTGGCAAGAAGGTGGTGCTGGTGGCCAACCTCAAGCCCACCAAGCTGAGGGGGGTAATGTCGGAAGGTATGATTTTGGCTGCTTCGGACGAAGGCCATCAGCATTTGGAGGTATTGACCCTTCAATCTGATTTAGGTTCCGGCAACCGCGTCAAATAGAGACAATGACGACCCGAATGGCCTGTCCGCAGAAGGGCGGGCCATTTTAGCAGTGAGGAGAAGATCATGTTAATAGATACCCATGCTCATTTGCAGGACGAAGACTTAAAAAAAGATCTGGAAATGGTTTTAAAGCGCGCCCAGGAGGCTGGACTGGAAAAGATTATCTGCATCGGCTATGATTTAGCTTCTTCTCAGGAAGCACTGCAGTTGGCGCGTAAATATCGGCAGGTTCATGCGGTAGTAGGGATTCATCCCCACGATGCGGAAAGCCTTAATGATGAGACATTGGATAAATTGTATCAGCTGGCCCGGGACCAGAGAGTAGTGGCCGTGGGTGAAATCGGGCTGGATTTCTACCGCGATTTATCGCCGCGGGAGCTGCAGCGGCAGGCATTTCGCGCTCAGATAAAATTGGCGCAGGAAATCGGCAAACCCATCGTAATTCATGACCGGGACGCTCATCAGGAAGTTATGGAAATAATCAAAGCAGAAAAAGGCGGTAAAAATCAAGGAATCATGCATTGCTATTCAGGCGCCCTGCCCATGGCCAACGAACTGATCAAACTAGGCTTTTATATTTCCTTTGCCGGACCCCTGACTTTTAAAAATGCCCATAAAGCCCAGGAGATAGCGGCTAAAATCCCGATGGACAGGATACTGGTGGAAACCGATTGCCCGTATTTATCCCCGGAACCATTCCGGGGCAAGTTAAATGAACCGGCCCGGGTACGCTATGTGGCCGCCAAATTGGCGGAACTGAGAAACAAGAGTCTCGACGAAATTGCCTATCTGACTAATTTGAACGCCAGAAAAGTG
>DATMYB010000221.1:0-5470 GCA_035561215.1 Syntrophomonas sp.
TTCCGGCGCCAGGCTGAGCAAGCGCTCCTTCATGATTATACATTCAACAGACAGGGTTTTGGCAGGGGCATCAATTTTAATCAGTTATTATAGGGTATTTATTATAGGGATTTATTAAGGAGTTGAGATGCAATGAAAAGGAAAGCACTTACCAACAAATTATTGGTGCTGGGCGTCGACGGCATGGACCCGCGAGTCAGTAAGAAGTTTCTGGCCCAGGGGAAAATGCCTAACTTGCAGAAGTTTATTGAACGTGGGTCAGCCCGGGAAGATCTTACTCAAATCGGAGCTATGCCTACTATTACGCCGCCTTGTTGGACGACCCTGGCTACCGGCGCTTATCCCGGAACCCACGGCATCACCTGTTACTGGAGACAATCGCCGGAAAGCCTGGACGCGGTGGTTTACAACATGGATTCCCGGAATTGTACCGCGGAACAAGTTTGGAATGTCAGCGCTGAAAACGGAATGAAGACCTTGGTATGGCACTGGCCCGGGAGTTCCTGGCCGCCCACCTCTAAAAGCGAAAATCTCAGCGTCGTTGATGGTACGCAGCCGGGCTCGGTGAATATGGGAGTAGCGCAGTTGGACTGGGAAAAAGTGATCGTTGCTTCCCCTGACATCCAGGAAGTGCGCTATGCGCCCAGAGTAGACAAGCCGGCCGGCGTGGGCTGCATCATTACTGATTTGGAAGCCATTTCCGACATCGACGAGGAAGTCGATGATGAAATGATGGAACTCTGGTGGGGCGACACCGCTCGTGCCGGCGGCGAGATCCGTACCTACGTCATGGATGATGAAGATACCGAAGTCGTTATTGGCAGCAAGGTTGCTTATGATATTATCAATTCCCCGCTGAAAGACGCCGAAGGCTGGACCAACGCTCCGGCGGGCGCCAAAGAGTTTACTATTTTAACTTCCGGGGGGCTGATGAGACGCCCGGCCTTAATTCTGAAAAATGCGGCCGGCGAATACGACCGGGTCGCCGTTTATAAAAACAAGAAAGCGGAAGAACCCATTGTTACCCTGGAAAAAGGGGTCATGGTAACCGGCATTATTGATGATGTCACCAAAAACGAAGTCACCAAACCGGGCTGCCGTTCCATGAAGATACTGGAACTGGACCCGGCGGGCAACAAGGTGAGAGTATGGATCAGCAACGCTTTGGATATTGCCAATGACCAATTATGGTATCCGACTTCCCTCTATCAGGACATAAGAGCAAATGTAGGCGAAGTTCCGCCGGTCAGCTTAATCGGCGGCGAAGATGACGAATTGGTGCGGGAAATATTCGAACCTTCCTGGGTGCTTTACAACAAATGGCAGGCCGATTGCCTGAACTATTGCATCAAAGAAAAAGGCTACCAGGTAGTATTCTCGCATTTGCATAACATCGACTGCGCCGGTCATCAGTTGTGGCATCTGGGCAAGAACCTGGAACCCTGGAAATATACCGATGAGAAGACCTATCAGGGCTTTATCGAGAAATTCTATGAACAAACCGATGATTATTTTGGCGAATTCCTGCATCTATTGGATGAAGGCTGGACCATTTTCATTGTCAGCGATCACGGTCTGATGGTAGGGGAGAACGTACCTCCGATTTTAGGCGAGTATGGCGGCCTCAATACCAAAGTTATGGAAGAACTGGGCTACACCGTCATGAAGAAAGATGAAAACGGCAATTCCATCCGTGAGGTAGATTGGGAAAAGACTCGGGCCGTTCAGATCCGCAGCAACTATATTTATATTAATCTTAAAGGGCGCGACAAATATGGTATTGTGGACCCGAAAGATAAATATGATCTAGAGGAACAGCTTATCTCCGATTTGTATAACTACCGGGATGAGCGGACGGGAAAACGCGTGGTGGGCATCTGCCTGCGGAACAAAGACGCGGTCATCATCGGCGCTAACGGTCCGGAATGCGGTGATATATTTTTCTCCATTGAAGAAGGATACAACCGATTGCATGGGGATAGTATCACCACTTCCTACGGCTACTTTGATACCTCCGTATCGCCGATTTTCGTAGCCGCCGGCCCCGGTATCAAAGCCGGATTCACCACCGAGCGGAATATCCGTCAGGTTGACGTCGCCCCTTCCGTTTCGGCGCTGTTGGGTTTGCGCTATCCCGCCCAATGTGAAGGCGCTCCGCTCTATCAAATTTTCACCGAAGACATCTAATCCAACAAAGGGACGTTTTTTTGTTGGATTCCCTCAGAAGATATGTAACAGAGGGGCCAGCGGAAGAAAGTTCCCTCTCAGAAAATATCTAAAGTAATAACCTAACCAGGCAGCTATCAGGCCCCCCTCTGATAGCTGCTTTCCTTTTCCAACCAAGGGAAGTTCTTTGCGTTGGCTGAATTGAGAGTCGTCGCAGGTCCAGGTAAACAGGCTATCCCTGCTGGCAATCGGAGAAACGGGAGGACGACACTCTTGTGCTAATATTTTCCGAAATCTCTGTCATCCAGGATGATTCTCGACCGGCCGGAGACGGCGGCGGCTTCCCGGATCCCCAGGCCCGCGTCCGGGCTCATACTGGATGATTTGCCCTGGTTTATTGGGGCGACTTTGGCGTCATACTCCCGGGAACCGGAACGGTTCCCTTTGAGCCGGAACATGGCCACCCGCTCTGTCAATAATTCGGCCTGTCCGGACAGTTCTTCGCTGGCGGCGGCGCTTTGCTGGGCGGTGACCGAATTGGTCTGCACCACCTGGGAAACCTGTCCGATTCCCTGATCGACCTGGGCTATGCCGGTGGCCTGTTCATTAGAGGCCACGGCGATGTCACCCACCAGCCCGGCCGCCTGGCCGACTCCATCCACGATTTTGCTCAGGGCCAGGGCCGTGTCGTTGGCAATCTTGGCTCCGTCCTGCACCTTGCGGATGGAGCCCTCGATCAGGTCGGTGGTCTCTTGGGCTGCGCTGGCGCTGCGGGCGGCCAGGTTCCTAACTTCTTCCGCCACCACCGCAAATCCTTTGCCGTGCTGTCCGGCCCGGGCGGCTTCCACTGCCGCGTTCAGGGCCAGTATATTGGTCTGGAAGGCGATCTCGTCGATCACTTTGATGATCTTGGAGATATTGGCCGAAGACGCATTGATCTCTTCCATGGCTTCCAGCATTTTCTGCATCTGTCCGTTGCCCTGGGCGGCGTTGTCTCGGGCATTTAAGGCCAGTTCATTGGCTTTGTTGGCGTTGGCCGCGTTCTGCCTGGTCTGGGCCGCGATCTCGGTAACGGTGGCCGTCAGTTGTTCAATGGCGCTGGCCTGCTCGCTGGCGCCCCGGGCCAGGACCTGACTGGAATCCGCAACCTGTTGGGAGCCGCCGGCCACTTCTTCCGCGGCATGGTTGATGTCGCTGATGACCTCGTTCATGGATTCAATAATGTGCTTTACGGCGGTGGATATGACAACGAAATCCCCCTGGAAATCTTTATCCAGGTTCACGTCCAGATTGCCGTCGGCTACTTGGCTTAATATTGACGATACCTCGCCGATCACATGGGCCAGGGAATCGATGGTGACGTTCATTCCGTTTTTCAGCTTGGCATTGTCGCCCTGGTAATGACCGGTCATTTTTATATTGAGTTTGCCCTGGGCCAATTCATTGGTGACCTGCAGAGCTTCGTTAATGGGTGCGATCAGCGCGTCCATGGTGGCGTTGACCCCGGACAGGATCTGGCTGTATACGCCGCGGGCCCGGCCGGCATCGGCTCGCTGCTCCAGCTTGCCTTCCAACCCGGCATTAATGGCTTCCCCGATCTCCTCCACCAAAAAATTGAGGGAGTCGATGCAGGTATTCATATTATTTTTGATAATGTTATAATCTCCACGGTATTCTTCTGTGATTTTGGCCGGCGTATGCCCGTCGGCGATATCCTGAATAAAATCCGCCGCCATATTGAGCGGGCTGATCAAGGCGTCCATGGTGGCGTTCAACCCTTCGATCACCTTGCGGTAATCGCCCTGGTGCAGGCTGGCGTCGGCTCTGACATCCAACTTCCCGCTGACGGCGGCCTGGGCCATGGATTGGGCGTCATTTACCAGTCGTTCGATATTTTCCATGCTCTTGATGAAAGAGGGGACGAGCTGGTCGGCTTCACTGCGCCGGCCGATCTTATGGTATAATTCCAACTCGTGGGCAAAATGACCACTGGAAATATTGGTGTTGATCTCCACCACCCGCAGCAGTCTCTCTCTGACGGTGTTGACCGCCTCGGCGGTTTGGGCATAAATTCCCTGATATTGCCCTTCGACTTGGTACGTATAGTCGTTGTTGGCCATGCAAGCGAGTACGCGGCTGCTTTCCACCAGCCCGTCCAGTCCGTCGATGCAATGGTTGAGGTTATTTTTGATCTCATTGAAATCACCGTTATATTTATCGGTGATTTTGGAGGGGATGTCACCTTGGCTGATCCGTTCCACATATTCCGCCGCCATATTGAGCGGTCCGATGACCGCGTCGAGGGCTTCATTGATTCCCTCCACGATTTTTCGGTATTCTCCCCGATGCCGGGCGGTATTTCCTCTGGCATCCAGCTTGCCTTCCGCAGCTGCCGCGACCAGCACGTTGGTTTCATTGGTAAGGCCTTTAATGCTTTGCACGATTTGATCCAATGACGTTGCCAGCAGGCCGATCTCGTCTTTTTTCGCCATGAGCTGCTGATCCGCTTCTACGGATAAGTCTCCCGCAGCCAGTTGGCGCAGTTGGCCTGCCATCGAGACGATCGGTTTGGAGATACTCTTCCCTATGAAATAGGCTAGCGGCAATGATAGAAGTAATGCCAGCAGGGTGGTCAGCAAGGCCAGATTTCGATGCCGATCCAAATAGCCTACGATCTGGGCGGAAGATTCCGCCTGCGATATCCCGACAAACAGTAAGCCTATGATCTGCCCGTTTTTATCCAGCAAAGGCTTGTAAACAGACCAATAAGGTATATCCAGGATGTTGACCTGTCCCACATATTCATGTCCTTCGACGACATTGGCATAGGCGGGGGAATCCTTGCCCAGCATGGCGTCTCCCACGGCACTTTCGCCTTTATTGTTCAAAATGCTGGTGGATATTCTTATAAAGTCATCTCCTTTTTTGGCGAAAATCATGGAGGCAACGCCGGCGTCTCTGGACACCGCGTTTATCATTCGCATATCCCCGGTGATGTCCTGGCCGTTTTCATCAACCAGCACGCCCTTTTGGTAGGATAGGTCTCCGTAATATTTCTCCAAATAAGTGTCGGCTATGGTCATATTGGTCTTCAACTGCTCCTCCTGAAGCGAAGTCGCCAGATTCTCCAGGCTTTTACTGGCCGTAACATAATTCATCGTGGACAGACCGGCGCTCAGCAATAGCAATACGGCCATAATATTAACGATAATTTTTGTTTTGATGTTCATATGGAGTTTTTTCGTGAACCGCGGCATGGGCTTCAGACCTCCCTTTAATTAAATTTCATTGGGGTTTGACACTG
>DATMYB010000222.1:0-2905 GCA_035561215.1 Syntrophomonas sp.
AAATTAATTGCCATACACTAATTACAGTATATGGCAATTAAAAAAGCAAGCTTTCATATTCAGCTGGTTATAAAAATATCCCAGCGCTGATCATAACCTCAAAATGGAATATGATTAGTACGCGACCAAATCTTCATTTCCTTGGCCGCCTTGATCAAATCATCGCGAAAATCAGGATGGGCAATGCTGATCAGAGCTTCCGCCCTTCCCCATAAGGAACGGGCTTTCATATTTACTTTCCCGTACTCCGTCACCACATATTGGACTTGTGTACGAGGTACGGTAACGATCCCCCCTGGAGTAAGCAAAGGTTTCACCCGGGACTGTATTTTGCCTTCTTTATCTTTGTAAGTAGACGAAAAAGCCAGAAAACTTTTCCCACCTTTGGAATGAAAAGCCCCTACTACAAAATCAAGCTGGCCCCCTGTACCTGATATCTGTCTGATGCCTGAGGATTCCGAACATACCTGGGTGAAAAGATCGATTTCAAGGATATTATTGATGGACACCACATTATCATTTCTGGCCACATCTTCCGGGCTGTTGGTGGTATAAACCGCCGAGGAAGCGCATTGCGGATTGTCATCCAGGAAATCATAGGTATCCCTGGTTCCCAGACAGAAGGAAAAAGTACTTTTATTAATGTCCCGTGCTTTTCTGGCATTGGTGATCCGTCCGCTTTCATACATTCTCACCATAGAATCGCAGAACATTTCACTTTGAATGCCTAAATCCTTTAGATCCGAATCGGCAATCATATTGCCGATCAAATTGGGAAGGGCGCCGATACCCAATTGAATGCAAGCACCGTCCACAACTTCTTCCACAATATATTCAGCGATTTTCCGTTCTTCCGGAGTGGCTTCCGGCGAGGGTGGCGTGGCGAAAATCGGTGAGTTGGAACCTTCTATTATATAATCGATCTCATTGATATGCACATATTCATCGCTGCCGCCCAGACAACGGGGCATGTTTTCATTTACCTCTACGATAGCGATCTTGCAGTTCAGCGCCATCCCCCGGTTATGTGAGTTTCCCAATCCGAAGTTAAAACACCCCGCCTTATCCATAGGCGTTACCTGGGCGCACCATACGTCCGGCCAAAAATTTGAGAATTCACTGTTATAAGCCAGCATGGTGGCCTCATGATAATTGAACGGACAGTGGCAGGCCAGCCCGAAATCCCCGGCGGTACGGTCTATGGCAGTGAAATACCAGCTGAAATATTGAAACGTCTTCTGTTCAGCGTCATTTTTTATTACCTCCGGCACCGGCAGCACCGTTCCGGTTCCCCGAACACTGACTTTTTCCAATCCGTCGCCGGCCCGTTTGGCCAAAGCAATATCAAAATCGATCGGCTTGGTGGCAAACATGCCGTAATCCACCATCTGATTGGATTGAACCAATTGCGCCGCTTTTTCAGGCGTAATTAACTTAGCTTTATATTCATCCAAATACGTCTTTCTCATAATTCCCCTCCCGTCGATATGGTTGTTTTCGCGAATCCCTTTTCATGAACAGCCGAGCAGCTTCTACAACCATCCATGCTGCTTAGCGTTGAAGGTCAGCTCTTCTCGAAAATCAGGATGGGCTATATTGATAAGGTTTTCAACCCTCCAGGAAATAGAACGGTTGCGCAGGTTGGCTGCTCCAAATTCAGTAACCACCCAATGCACATCGTTGCGAGAGGTGGAGACGATGGTTCCTTGGGGAAACATATCCAATATCCGGGAATGAACTTTTCCTTCCTTATCGGTACGGGTGGACGGCAGGGCGATTATACTTACGCCGTTTTTGGCCATCTGCGATCCTAAAACGAAATTCATCTGTCCGCCGGTGGCGCTGTATTGATAAGTCCCAATGGATTCAGCTGCCACCTGACCGGTCAGGTCCACCATCAGCGCATTATTGACCGAGACCATATTGTCATTCTGGCGAATAATGCCGGGATCATTGATATTTTCAATTTCAAAGCCCCAAAAGGTCTCATTGTGATCCATATAATCCCAGAGTTCTTTAGTACCTACACAGAACGTATAAGGTACTTTTCCCTTGAGGATCGATTTTTTGCTGCCGTTGGCAGCCCCACATTTCACCAGTTCCATGATCGAATTGGAAACGACCTCGGTATGAAAACCAAGATCATTTTTATCTTTTAAAAAGTGTCCAATACAGTTGGCCAGGCCTCCTAATCCCAACTGGACAGTAGATCCGTCCGGAATCATATGCGCTACGGTCAACGCTATTTCTCTTTCAACCGGGGTTATGGGTATTTCCGGTATTTCAAATAAAGGACTGTTATTTTCAATAATTGCGTCGCATTGGGATATGTGTAACTGGAATACGTCGCTGCACAACCAGGGAGTGTTCTCATTCACTTCCACGATCAATGTTTCAGCCCGGTCAACCAACCGTTTGGTACATAACCCGCCAAAACAGGAGCGGTTCATAAACCCGTTTTCATCCGGCGGGGTAACGACTGCCGCTACTTTAGTTATGTTGGTTTCA
The DNA here is from genome assembly GCA_035561215.1 of Syntrophomonas sp. Lineage (GTDB taxonomy): Bacteria > Bacillota > Syntrophomonadia > Syntrophomonadales > Syntrophomonadaceae > Syntrophomonas_B. The sequence continues at coordinate 2,509 of DATMYB010000222.1, forward strand.
TCGATCCATCTGCCCAGATTGCCCAAGTGGTTGGGTACAAAATCTACCGTACCGAATCCCATGCAATAGCGTTCAGCCGGCCCCATAAACACCGTCTCAACCCGGAAACTGTCCTTAAATTCAGGCTTCATGTAATCATGGAAGGCCAGGGCAAACCCTTGGGCCAAAACCACATTGCGCAACTCGGGAGCTCTTTTTGCCAGAGCCATTGAAAAAGCAGGAGGTATACCGGTACCTCCCTGCATGGCAATTCGGTCGTTGTTACTTATCAGCCGGGCTGCCTCCTCCGGGGTCTTCAATCTGCGTTTGTATTCCTCTCTCCAATTCATTTACTGGCCTCCTTCATTTTTTTATGAAAGAAATTACCTGGTTGAATGAAGCAATTTAGATACTGCCG
>DATMYB010000223.1:0-5934 GCA_035561215.1 Syntrophomonas sp.
ATATTATTATATACAAAATATTGAGGAGGTATTTTAACATGTTTCAACCCTTAATGACTGCAGAACAAATAACACTGCGCGACGAGGTCAGAAAATTTATCAAGGGTATCGACCGTCAGTATATTCTCGACATGGATGCGGACAAAATCAAATATCCGAAAGAATTTTTGCAAGAAGCGGGAAAGCGTAATTTTATAGGTATCAGGGTGCCGAAGGAGTATGGGGGCAGAGGCCTGCAATGGGAAGATGACATCATTGCGGCGGAAGAAATGTGCGTACCCGGCTACATTTTTGGATGTACATGGGGTGTTACCGGCGATGTGGTTACTGAAGCCATTGTTCATTTTGGAACCGAAGAGCAAAAGAAAAAATTCTTAATTCCGATCTGCAAAGCTGAAAAGTTTGCAGCCGAGTGTTTGACAGAACCCCGCGGAGGATCTGACTTTTTCGGAGCAACGACCATTGCCACCAGAGATGGGGACGACTTTATTCTAAATGGCCAAAAACGTTTTATCGTTGGCGGCGAAGGCGCTGACTACTTCTTGGTCTATGCCAGAAGCAATACCGACGCTCCCGCTCATAAAGGAATGACTTGCTTCATGGTGGAGAGAGAAATGGGCGTTGAAACAGAATATGCTTATGGTTTAATGGGTTGCCGTGGCGGCGGAACTGCCAGAGTCGTATTTAATAACGTACGTGTTCCTAAGGAAAATGTTATTGGGGAAATTGATGGAGCCGCCCCCATTTTCTATCAGATGATGGTTCCTGAGAGACTGGGGACAGCTGCGATGACAATTGGTGCAGCACGTCCGGCCGTGGAAATTGCTTCAGATTACTCCACCAAGAGAAAAGCTTTTGGTACGACCATCAATAACTTTGAAGGCGTAAGTTTTAAAATTGCAGATGCAGTGTTAAAATTGGATGCTGCTCGAAGCTTTATGTATTCAACCGCTAAAATAGTAGATCGTGGTGCTGATTCCAAACTCTGCCGCCGGCTGGTTTCGGAAGGCAAAAAATTTGTTACTGAATCTTGCTGGGATGCTGTAAACCTAAGTATGCAGGTAATGGGCGGAATTGGTTATACGGATGTTTATCCAGTCGAAAAAATCTTAAGAGACCTGAGGCTATCCATGATCTGGGTTGGAACCAACGAAATCATGTCCGTTATCAGCGTAGGTGAATGGTACAAGGAAAGAGCTAAAGAAATTAAAACTACCAATAAGCGCGATAGCGAAGCAGATTGCATTAACGCTTTTGCTGAGGATGAAAAGATTTACGAGTAAGATATCTTGAAATGCTTACAAAATAGGAGGTGCACTAGATGTACGAACGTTGGCAGAAGATGTATGCAGAAAAACGGAAAACTGCTGCTGAAGTTATAGATTTAATTGAAGATGGCGATAGAATAACTTTCCCCACCGCCAATGGTACTCCCAGAGTGCTGAGCCAAGCCTTGGCTGACAGCATAAAAAGAGATGAAAAGAAAGGACTTAAGCTTTTAACTGGTCTCAATCTTAATGCCCCAGGTTTATGCAGTAAAGAGGTAACCGACAGAGCTGAATATATGGCTGGTTATATCAGTCCCTTCGAAAGACCTTTGGCTCAAACAGGCGATATTGATCCTTGGCCGGTCAGATTTTTTGATATTCCAAATGCGCTTGCCAATATTCAAGATATAAATGTTGCTTTCATAACCGTAGCCCCTATGGATAAGCATGGCTGGTTCAGCTTTTCTCTTAATTGTTCACATACGTACTCCATGCTGAAGCTTCGCAATGAACAGGGAAAATCGACCAAAATTTTTATAGAAGTAAATAAAAATGCACCTTCCTGCTATGGACATAATCATATTCATATTTCAGAGGTTACCGCATTGATTGAAGCTGATTGGGATCTGATCAATGTTCCGACTTCGCCCCCAACTCAGCAGGATATAGCGATTGCTTCTTACATTGCTGAACAAGTTCCAGATGAGGCAACCATTCAACTGGGAATTGGTGCATTACCCAATGCGGTCGGCAAGCAACTGACAACCAGAAAAAACTTAGGCTGTCATACAGAAATGATCGTAGATGCTTATCTGGAATTATACAAATCCGGTGCGCTTACCAATAGGAAGAAAACCTTTATGCCTGATAAGATGGTAGGGTCAATTATATTCGGCTGCAAAGAATTATATGAATTTACCGACCACAACCCCGAAGTGGAAATTCACGGCATAAGCTTCTGCGCAGATCCGTCTGTCATTGCCAGACATGATAATTTCATAGCGATTAATGCCATTACCGAGTGCGATTTATCAGGGCAGTGTATTTCTGAATCCATGGGAATCAAACCTTACTCCGGCATGGGCGGACAAGCTGACTTTGTTCAGGGTGCATGGCAGTCCAAAGGCGGCAAAGCTTTCCTGGCTCTTTATTCAAGCTTCGCTGACAAAAAAGGTGAGCTACATTCCAAGATATCTCCTCTGGTCAGCGGGTTTGTCGGCATATCCAGATGGGACGTTCAGTATCTGGTTACCGAGTATGGCTGCGTTTATCTGAAAGGCGCTTCCATGTATGAGAGAGTCCAAAGAATCGTCAGCATTGCTCACCCTGATTTCAGGGAACAGTTGGTATATGAAGCAAAACGCCTAAACTTTATCAGCTCGACTTCAGACATAAATATAAAAAACATGCGTAAGACCATCTAGAAACTATTCCGGATAATTTTTCCGATGCCTTCATAATTAAAAAGCGGACATGAACTGTAGCTTCTTTCTTGGCAAATATTTGTAACAATTTTATTTTGCCAAACGGCACGTCCATGTCCGCTTTCTTTTAGGCCTGGGAAGTGGCCAAGCGCGGTCTTTACATGAAAACATAATTATTGAAGCAAGGATATAATTCTATGGAACAATAGCACTTGAATATATGTCCCCTATAAATAATTGGTGCTCAGCATTGTGAAAGAAGAGAGGAATATGACGGAATCAAAAGAGATTGTACCCCACCAACGCCTGATTATGCAAACCGTGTTCAATCAAGTTTTGCACAGCAATCTGATGCCTGCCGGTGCTTCGGTCTTGACAGTTGAATTCAAGGTTAATCTTCTTGCTCCAGCGAAGGGCGAAAGTTTTCTAGCCAGAGGGATGGTAGTCAAGCCGGGGAAGACGATTACAGTCTGTTCAGGCGAAGTCTTTGCAGTCGGTTCAGACGAACCCAAATTGGTTGCCACAATGACAGCAACTATGATGACGCTTCAAGGTCGTGTCGGAGTCACCGAGGGTTAACAGTGACTTGTCAACAATACTATCCAGCGTTTTTTATTGCGCATCGCGAACAAAAACAGACTGACATACGGCCAGTCTGTTTTTGCCGTTATTGGCATTTTGAGGAGAATAGCGGAAAAAGTTTTTTAACGGGATTGGCGGTTGATTCCATAAGCTGGGGGAAATATAATATGGTTAGAATTTACTGCAAGGAGCACTTTCATGAACCCTTATGAAATAAGAGACAGATGCCGCAGAAATTTAAACCAATACACCATTGAGGCATTTTCCTTGATTCCCCCGATCGATAAGCCATTGATACTGGATATGGGATGTGGAACCGGAGTCCCGACATTGGCTTTGATGGAAATAAGCAATGGCAGGATTTATGCCGTTGATTCGGATGATTCTTGTTTATTATGGCTGAATGAAAAGGTAAAGGCATTGAACTGTGCCGACCGGATCAAAGTAATCCATGCTTCCGCATTTGATGAAAATTTATTTGATAAGAAGTTCGATATTGTCCTGGCGGAAGGCTTGCTTAATGTGATTGGTTTTGAAACGGGGCTGCCAGTGCTAATAGAGCACTTAAAAGACATCGGATATTTGATCATTCACGATGAATACAAATGCGACGGCGAGAAGAGAGCCCTGTTTAAAAAATATAATTTGGAACTGCTGAACTCATTTGTACTGGATGAAAACGTGTGGTGGGACGCTTATTACTGCTGTCTGGAGAAATCGATTCGTACAGAAAATGAAAGCTTATTCGAAGAAGAACGCCATGAAATCATGGAGTTGAAGAAGAACCCGGAGATATTCAGGTCTAGATATTATGTTCTGAAAAAATGATATGCGTGACGGTCCTGCTAGTAGTCTGTCAACCCTAAGTCCGCATATTATTTGTCGAGGGAAATTTCTGCAAGGCGAGGCGGAGGATTAAGCAATACTGGACGTATTGCGATTGACGACAACGCAGCCATGCAGAAATTTAACCGACAAGGAATTGTGGAATTAGGGTTGACAGAGTACTAGTATAAATCCCTTGGTGGGGCGAACAGTTTCGGCTGTCCGCCCTTTTCCACCAGTCCCTTCCCAGTCAGAACATATCTTTGAGGATAATCGTTGCCACCTCGCCGTTTTCCGCAAGCCGTATAACCTTGTTCCACGCCGGGGCAGTAATTTCTGTGTCGTTGGGAAAAGGTGAAAAAACAAGCACATAAAGAAAATTGTATTTGAGCCATTGACAAAAACACATTGACATTTTTCGATTTGGTGCGCATAATAGTCATATCGAAGTTTTTGAATTTGAGGTGTCGGTATGGACTACTATTTGGAGAACACAAAAGTGTTCAAGGCACTGGGTGATCCCAAGAGAGCGATGATCGTGGATATGCTCTCCTGCGGGGAGCTTTGCGCCTGCAACATTCTGGAGAAGTTTGAAATGTCTCAGTCAACATTGTCCCATCACATGAAGGTTCTATGTGCATGCGGGCTTGTTAAAGGCCGTGAGGAGGGCAAATGGACGTATTACTCGCTGGACGCGAAGGCCATCAAAAGAACGAAACAGTTTTTTGGCGACATCACCTCCGACAAGGAAAATTGTATTTGCAGAGAAAATGCAAATTGCTGTAAAGAGTGTGATGAAAATGAGTAAATGCTGTTGTTCCTCTGATAATTGCTGTAGGCAGCCGAAAAAGCCGATCAACATTGATTTTCTGTATCTGGACACGACGGTTTGCGATCGGTGCCAGGATACAGAACAGGCGCTGGACGAAGCGGTTGCCAGCGTAACCGTAGTACTGAACGCGGTCGGGTACGAGGTCAAGATCAACAAGGTGAACATCACAACGAGGAAGTTGGCCATCCAGTATCAATTGGTCAGCTCACCCACCATCCGAGTGAACGGAAACGACACTGCCGTGGAACTGCGGGAAACAGTCTGTGAGGACTGCGGAAAGCTTTGTTGCGATATCGTGGATTGCCGCGTATGGATATACAATGGCGTAGAATATACAGCCCCGCCGAAGGAACTGATCGTGGACGCCATCCTGCGGGAAGTGTACAACGCTAAACAGGCCGGACCGGAGCAGGAGCCGTATCAGCTTCCCGAAAATCTAGAGAAGTATTTTGCGGCCAGGGCCCGTAAGGATGAAGCGGAGCGTCAAGGAGAAATATAGGGCATGATCTATCCCATGATGATGAGGATTGATTTTCAATCCATCAAAAATGTGGGGATGCATCCCTTGGGAACGTTGTGATTGCCCTGTTTGGCCCCGATTCCCCCGTAGTGCTGGTCCGCACGGTTGGCGTGCTGACCGAAGTCCCTGTCATGCTTTTGCTGGTACGCTTTGTAAACAATACCCGTCATTGGCTCCCCCAACCGGCGGCTGATAACCAATAGACTGATTTGAAGGAGTTGTCCGTCATGAAAAAAATGAAAATATTTGAACCCGCTATGTGCTGCCCGACCGGCCTTTGCGGCGTGGGTGTCGACCCTGAATTGCTTCGTATTTCCACGGTGCTTAACATGCTTAAAAAGTACGGTGTGACAGTTGACCGCTTCAATCTCAACAGCGCACCGGCGGAATTCATCAGCGACCAGACCCTCAACGCCTATATCAACGCCAAAGGGCCGGAAGGCCTGCCTGCCGTGATGGTTGATGGTGAAATTGTCATCACAG
>DATMYB010000224.1:0-8921 GCA_035561215.1 Syntrophomonas sp.
CCTGGCAGTTTTCCCATGGATACACCATCGGTTGTAATCATAAAGATACTTAAATATCATTTTCGTCACGATCAATTCTGATCTTGTCCAGGATAGCGTTAATGAAAGCGGCGGAATTATCCTCGCCATATTTTTTGGAAATTTCAATGGCCTCGTCAATGGCTACCGCCGCTTGACTGCCTTCCTCAAACAGGATTTCGGCGCTGGCTACCCGCATCAAGTTACGGTCCACCGAAGACATGCGGTCAATGGTCCAATCATTGGCATACGTTCCGATGAACCGGTCGATGGTTTCCTGATTCCGCAGGCAGCCAGTTATCAAGGACCAGGAAAACTCCTTTTCACTCTCCGCCAGCGGCTGTTCCTCCAGCAGGTATTCAAAAGCGCTGTGAGGATCCGCTTTGACCTGGTCCACCTGAAATATCACCTTAAATGCCAATTCCCGGGCTTTGCGTCTGCTCAAATCTTTCTTCCTCCGAAAAAAGTTGCTTATTATATACGATATACGACTATTACTCTGTCAACCCTAAGGCCGCATATGATTTGTTGAGGGAAATTTCTGCAGGGCAAGGGGTCGTCAATCGCTGGACGTATTGAGAGCGACGACAACGCACGCACTCCTGAGCCTCCCAAGCGAGGATTTAGCCTGGGGAGGTGTTGCAGACTACTCAATTAAATAATAAGTTGCATACGTATATAGCAGCGATTAAGCCGGTCAGGTCAGCGCTCAGACCGGTGAACAAGGCATAACGGTAGCGTCTTATCCCCACCGAACCGAAGTATACGGTCAGCACAAAAAAAGTAGTATCCGTGGTGCCCTGCATCACAGAAGCCATTCTGCCGATAAGGGAATCGGGCCCGTACATCTTGATCAACTCGGTAGCCAGTCCCAGGGCGCCGCTGCCGGAAAGGGGGCGCATCAGCGCCAGCGGCACTACCTCCGCCGGTGCGCCCAACATGTGCATCAACGGCATAATGGCCTGAATCAAGTAATCCATGGCTCCGGAAGCACGAAAAACCGAAATCGCCACCAGCATTCCCACCAAAAAAGGGATGATTTTTACGGCGGTACGGAAGCCCTCCTCGGCTCCTTCGGCAAAAGTTTCATAAACCGGCAGCCCTTTGCAAAAGCCGTAAACCGGTACGGTCAGCAACAAAAAAGGAATGGCCCAGCGGGAAACGGTATCGAGTATATCCAGCAGCATTTATGGTTTCCTCCCCGTCCGGCTGAAATTCCTGCACAACCAGTCCAGGGTTATGGCCGCCACGCTGGCACAGCAGGTGGCAAAAATGCAAGCCCCTACGATTTCAGTCGGATTAGCGGAACTGTAGGAAGCTCTGACCCCAATGATGGTAGCCGGCACCAGGGTAATACAGGAAGTATTTAAAGCCAGGAAAGTGCACATAGCTGCTGAAGCCTGATCGCTGTCGCCGTTCAATTTCTGCATTTCCTGCATGGCCTTCATGCCGAAAGGGGTAGCGGCATTTCCCAAGCCCAGCATATTGGCGCTGAGATTAAGTACAATTGCGCCCATGGCCGGATGCCCGGAGGGAATAGAAGGAAACAACCGCTTCAGGAACGGGCTGAGCAGATAAGCCAGAAATTGGATCAAACCTCCCTTTTCGGCAATTTTCATAATCCCCAGCCACAGGGCCATAATGCCGATCAAATTGAAGCAGACTTCTACTGCGTCCCGTGCGGCTCCCAGGGCGGCCTGGCTGACAACTTCGATATTGCCGTTGACGGCCGCCGCAATAATACCTGCGGCCAGCAGCAAAAGCCAAATAACATTCAGCAATCGTATTCCTCCCGCCTGCGATAAAAATGCTGTTTAAGCAAATTATGACAACCGGCAGAAAAATAGAACAACCCGACAGAGTACTGAGCGGATTGTTCGTTGCTTGATTCTTTTAAAGCCTATACCCGGCAGATGCCGGCTTCAATTCTCCAGGGTCTCTTCTTCTTCTTCTCTTTCTTTCGCCCGTCTTTCCATCATGCCTTGGATTTTATCAATGATCTGTGGCGCCAGATCCACCACTCTTTCCGCCAGACCGTTTCCATTTACGGAAAGCAAGCGAACATCGTTCATTCTCACCACCAGGAAACCCACCGGTTTTACGGATACGCCGGCGCCGCTGCCTCCCCCGAAAGGGATTTCCGTTCCTTTGCTTCCGGTATCGAACTCATACTCCCCGCCTCCGGCAGCAAAACCGCAAGCCACTTGGGAAATCGGAATGATGACGGTGCCGTCGTTGGTTTCTACCGCGTCGCCTACGACCGTATTTACATCCACCATTTCCTTGATGCTTTCCATGGCAGTTTTCATCAACCCTTCAATAGGACGGTTGTTCCCGGGTATTTGCTGTGAATCCATTTATCCACCACCTGACTTTCCATACTGTTAAATAGATCGCTATAAGGATAATATGTACGATTCGTATTTTTAATATACAAGCAAATTCACTGACCAGTTCCGCACTGATGTAGTCGGGCTGAACCATCAACTGCACCTGGCGCAGGTGGCTGTTGCGGGCCAAAAAGGTAATGCCCAGTCCTTTTAAAGCCCATAATATCCCCGCATATAGCGCTGACCACATGGCATTGCTGCCGCCAATCCGGCTTTGCCAGCTAATCTTTTCGATCACGATGTAGTCGAGCATTTTTTTCATGATCGGAGACAGATCTGACCAGGTTTGAAGCTGCGGTCCGATTTTGAAAATCTGTTTGAACTGCGCCCAACTCCATTTTTCATTGCGTTTGGACATGGCGTTCCAATAATCGGCGGCCAACGCCTCCCAAAGGTTGAGACGGGGATCGGTATAATCGAAGCTATGCTCAAAGTGATGCCAGAGCAGGCCAAAACGTATTTGCAGGCCTTGGAAGCGGTCATTGTCGGAGAGAATGATTTCAATGCTGAATTTTATATAAGAAAACAAGACCAGCGCCAACAGCAGCAAAAGCAGAACGACATGGAATTTCATAGAGCAATTCTCCTGTTTTTCCATATCGTGCCCCTTAACAAATGCGGTTATGCGCCAAATTATGGATTTTGCCGATGGATAGGGGTGTTTTCAATTTCGCGGATGATTTTCTCCATTTCCTGAGCCACCACCAGATTGCTCCGGCCTTGCCGGTAAGTGGGGCAATGCAAGTTATAATCGAGGATCTTCTTATCGATTTTGACCAGGTCCGCTTCCCGTTCCATATAGAAAAGCTCTTTTTTCTTTTCATACGCTTGCCGGGCCCGTTCATCACGTCGGTCCGCCCAGAAAAGCTGGGTGTAGCGTTTGAAATAATCGATCTCCTGCCGCAGCTTTTCCAGGGCGGCGTCTATCTCCTTGCCTAACTCGATCCAGTAAGGCGCAAAATCATTGTCTTTCAATATTTTAAAAGCCATCCGCATCTCGGCAGGCTCAAAGGGATTCTCTTCCAAATCCAGAGGTTTGCCGGCGCCGGCTAAATTGTCGAAGTCCCCCCGCTCTCTGGCTTTGCGGATTTGCTCCTCTACCAGATCCCGGGTGCTGCTCATATAACGGGCAAGTTTTCGATTTTGCTGAGCTTTCAGCATGATTTCCTCTTCCAGGTCTTTTTCGCTCAAAGCCAATTGCCCCTTTCCCTCCATGACATCCATGGCGCGTACTAGTACTCTGTCAACCCTAATTCCACATTTCCTTGTCGGTTAAATTTCCGCAGGGCTGCGTTGTCGTCAATCGCAATACTGCCAGTATTACTCAATCCTCCGCCTTGCCCTGCAAAAATTTTTCTCGGCGGATAACCTAAACCTTTAGGCGACGCAGACTACTAGTGTACTGTATCACTCCGTCTCCGGCCGCGGCAGTTCTGCCAGGCTGGACAATCCGAAAATCTTCAGGAATTCATAACTGGTTCGGTAAAGAATCGGTTTTCCCGCGGTATCCTTGTGTCCGTCCTCTCTTATAATGCCTTTTTCCAGCAAGCTGGCCAGCACCCGTTCAACTTTGACGCCCCGAATCTGTTCAATCTCGGCGCGGGTCACCGGCTGCCGGTAGGCAATGACCGCCAGAGTTTCCAAGGCTGCGGTCGATAATCTTAACCGGGCGGGCTTGGTCAGTTTGCTCACCAGTTCGGAGTACTCCGGCCGGGTGGCCATAATATAACCGCCGTCCAGCGAGATGATCTGCAGACCCCGGGAAGATTGATGGTATTCCACCATTAATTCCTGCATGATGGATTTAAAATCTTCCGCTTCGATCTGCAGCATTTCCAGCAATTCGGCCGTATCCAGGCGTTCACCGCTGACAAACAGCAACGCTTCAATCCCCGCCTTTATGTCCTCCCGCATCAGCATCATGGCATCTCCCGTACTCTCAGTTTGATTTCACCAAATCTTGTGTCCTGTATGGCTTCAATCCGGTTCAGCCGGATCAGTTCAAGGATCGCCAGAAATCCGGCTAAAAATTCCCGCCGCCGTCTATAAGCGCCGCACAATGTAGTAAAATCCGACTCCCCCACCGCTTGCAGGCGCTCCATGATTTCCTCCATTTTCAGGGCCACGTTCACATCTTCCCGGGGGATACGATAGCCCTCAATGTCTGTATCGTCTTCCAGCAACCGCAAGTAAGCCCGCAACAGCGTCTGCGGCGAAGCTGCCATTTCTCCGGCACCGGCCATCTCCTCCGCCGTTCCGCGGCGGAAAAAGGCCCGCGGGTAATCCTCGTTAAGTCTCTGTACCAACAGTTCAGCCGCCTGCTTAACCTGTTTATAAGCAATCAGCCGGTTGGCCAGCTCGGCGCGGGGATCGACAATTTCTTCCTCTTCGCCGTCATCGGCCTGCTCCGCCCTTCCCGGCAACAGCATCCTGGATTTCAAACTCAGCAAATAGGAGGCCATCACCAGGAAATCTCCGATCTGGTCCAGGTCTATGCGGCCGCTGTCGGTAATATACTCTAAATACTGGTCGGTAATTACCGCGATGGGAATATCATAAATATTCATTTCGCTTTTTTCCACCAAATACAGCAGCAAATCCAGGGGGCCGTAAAATTGTTCCAGATTGACGACGTAATCCAAGACCAACCTCCGTTAAAAAACCGTCCGGTACATCAAACTGAAGATAACGTTATAGAGCGGCATTATGATTTTGCCGGTCATATTGGTAAAGATTAACAGCAACAGCAGCAACGGTCCGAATTGCTCCAGGGAATATATGAAAGCGGCGCCTTTATCCGGCAGCAGCCCGGCCAATATCTTGGAGCCGTCCAGGGGCGGCACGGGTATCAGATTGAATACCGCCAGGATTATATTGATCTGCACCAACGGTATCAGCATTCGGATCAATTCCGGCCAACTTCCGGTGTACATTCCCGATTGGGGATCAAAGCCCAGCAGGCGCAAAGCAATCATGCCGACCACGGCCAGCAGCAGATTCATCAGGGGACCGGCCAGCGAGACCAGCATCATGCCGGATTTTATACTGACCTTTTTGAAGTTATAGGGATTGACCTGCACCGGTTTGGCCCAGCCAAAATGGAAAAACAGCAGCGCAAAAAAACCGATCCAGTCGATATGGGGCAGCGGATTAAGGGTAAGACGCCCCTGGTAATAGGGCGTGTCGTCCCCCAGCCAGTCGGCCACCCGGCCATGGGCGTATTCATGGAAGGTGAGCGCGATCAAGATTGCCGGCAGGGTAATAAGCAGGTTATATATAGTTTGCATCAGGAATGCTCCTTTCATTGAGCCATTGTTTGACCGTATCGATCTCCTGCTGGCGGGTGGTGATTTTCTCATCCAGCTTATACTCATACAGTCTTTCCAATATCAGCCGGTAAATCGGGCCGGGTTTCAGCCCCAATTCCCGCAGATCGCTGCCTTTGATTGCAACTTTGGTTCTGTCCTTCAGGTCAAGATATAAATCTACTCGATCCCAGGTACTTTCTTTCTTGACACACAAAAGTAGATAAAGCATATTTTCGTTGGACAGCCCGTTCAGCATTTTATCCAGTTGGCTGGGAGCCAGCAGCGGATTTTGACAGATGCTATCCGCCAGAGCGGGAATAATTTCAGCATCCATAATCGCCCGATTGGCATCCCGGTCAATAGGATAATGCTCCAGCGCTTTACTCCTCTGCTCCGTATTCAACTGGGCAAAAATAACAATCAGGTATAACAGCCAGGTTTGGTATTTACGGCCGTAATTGCGCTCCTGCCACCAGCCGGAAACCGACGGTATCCTTTTTAACTTGCTCCAATTGACCTGGTCAAAATCAATTTCCGACAAAACGTATTTCCATACGCCGATATCGTGCATACGCTTCAGCGCCGGAATCGGGTCTTTTTCATTTAAGATCAGAATCAGTTCGGTGAGAATCCGCTTGTAAGAAAGCTTGCCCAGCATATTCCGTTTGATGGCCTCCCGGGCAAAACGCATGGTGTCGGCTTCCATTTTAAAACGATAGCGCTGTTCAAAGCGAATAGCCCGGATAATCCGCGTGGGATCTTCAACAAAGCTGAAGTTGTACAGAATCCGGATCAAGCCCCGGCGCAAATCGCTGTAACCGCCGAAATAATCGATCAGGTCGCCAAAACAATCGGGATTCAGACAGATGGCCAAGGTATTTATGGTAAAATCCCGCCGGTACATGTCTTCCTTAAGGGATGAGCTTTCCACCTGGGGCAGAGCCGCGGGGAACTCGTAATATTCGGTTCTGGCCGTGGCCACGTCTATTTTACTGCCGTCGGGAAGAATCACTACGGCAGTGCCAAACCGTTCATGAATCCGCAATTTGGCATTTAAGCGCAGCGCTAGTTCCGCCGCCAACTGCTGTCCGTCGCCTTCCACCACCAGGTCCACGTCAAAATTAGGTTCCCGCAGGATCAAATCTCTGACGAAACCGCCTACACAATAGACCGTGCTGTTAAGTTGGGCGCCGATTTCCCCCGCTAACCGCAAAAAAGACATGATCTGCTGTGGCAGTTGTTTTTCCATTTGCTGGGCGCAATTCTCCCACAAACTCTCCGAGTCGGAATATAAAAGTTCATGGTCTTCCGGATAATCGTCACCATGCAGCGTCTTTAAAATATCGGTTCTGGATACGATTCCCAGCAATTTGCCGTCGTCAATTACCGGCAATCTGCCGATATCATGCTCCACCATCAACTTCTGGACGTCGCTGACCGGGGTGGCGGAGGTCACCGATAAAACATCCGCCGTCATGAAGCCTTTGAGGGGAGCGTGACCAAGTTCATGTATCCGGGCCTTATCTACGTCACGCCGGGAGATCATACCGATCATCTTCCCGTTTTCTACCACCGGCATGCCGGTATGCCCGTATCTCAGCATAATTCTGCCGGCCTCCTCCATGCTGATCCCCGGACGCAGAGTCTTGACCGGACTCGACATAATGTCTGCGGCGGATGAGGAAGGCTGAATCAGGGATTTAAGATTCTCTAAAATAACGATCTCGGCTTCGCTGCAATCTTTGGAGCGGGCTACCGTTGAGGCAGCTTTTTCATGGCCTCTTCCGCCCAGGGGTTTCAATACCTCATTGATCTTGATGCTGTTGCTGCGGCTCCGGCCGACCACGTTCACCTTGCCTTCCATTTTGGCAATGACAAATACTGCATCACAGCCTTCCATTTCAAACAAGCGATGGGTCACCAGATCCAGTCCCGGTACAAACCCATGGCCTTCGTAGCGGGCCAGGGCCACATCCAGGTCCTGGATCTTGTAATGGACGCTTCCTTCAATTAATTTGTACAGTATATGCCGTTGCTCTTCCGAAAAAGGCTTCTCCATGAAGCTTCCCACCACGCCCAAATTTGCCCCCCGGCTCAGCAGGTAAGCCACGACGCTGGCATCACGGGAAGTGGTGGACGTGAACAGCAAGCTGCCGGTATCGTCATAAATACCTAAAGCATAAATAGTAGCTTCAAAAGGGCTGATTTTAATATCTCTCTCGATGATCTTTTCCACCAAAATCGTCGTAGCCGCTCCCACCGAATGAATTTCTGTCAAACTGCCGGAGAGGTCGTCCTCGGTAGCGGGATGATGATCGTAAATATGTATGTCCAAATTTTTATTGGCCAGCACCGGAGTCAATTGCGCCAAACGATGGGGGCTGGCCGTATCAACCAACACCAGCCTTTGCACCGCAGTCAGGTTGATTTCCCGGGCGGTTTTTATGGTCAGCAGATCTTTATACAAGGCCATAAACTTTTTAACGTTTTTATTCACGGTACCGGAAAAGACTCGCACCGCTTCCGGATACAGCCGGTCCGCTGCCGCCATACTGGCCAGGCCGTCAAAATCCAGCGCGTTATGTGAAGTAATAATTTCCACCAGCAATTCTCCCAACATCAGATTATCTGCATTATAGCATACCCTAAATACGAATGGCATTCACCGGATAATCGGCCTGATCCCGGTTATTAAAAATCCGCTCAATCAACGTTTGCCGACGTATCATGGGCGGATTTAACCCTTGCTTAAACAAACCGCAACTACGAATCCTTTTTAGGGTCAGTCGGCGGCTTGATTTGGGCCTTTAGGGCAACGATTTCCTTCTCCAGCTTTTTGCTGTAATTGGTCATCTCGTTTAACTTCCGCCCCGCCTTGAAGGCTCTGAAAGTATCCAGCAGGAAGGTAACAATGGCTCCCACCATGGCGGCGATAACCGCAACCAGCGCCAGCGAAATCTGAGCCGTATTCCAGGTTATAAAATGTATAGTGACGGGAGTATTATTCTGCATAATGAAAATTACGATACCAACCATAAAAACCAGTGCTCCGATTAAATATGCCGGCATAGGTCATTCCTCCTCTATAATGAATGGACAATGAATGGACCTTACTCTCTATATCGACTATTTTACGTATTCTTGACTTTAAAGGGAAGCGGTAATTCCTTTCATATTTCCCCGCAGTCGCGTTAATGGCCTAAGA
>DATMYB010000225.1:0-4869 GCA_035561215.1 Syntrophomonas sp.
AAATGTGTAAATGATGTGGTGGAATATATTAAGCAGATGCAGGCCGAGTGGTAAATCCTGTCATAGCCATCAGTCCGGCAGTACCATTAGGGAAAAATCAACGGTTCCGGGGCAGGATATGATTGCCGACTGACGAAAGTAAGGATTTAGACGTAATCTTCCCCTGCTGGCCAAGCCATAAAATTAAAAGAAGATCGGGGAGGTAATGTGTATGTGTGATACGATGGCAGCTTTGGGAAACGCCACGCGGGACGGCCGGGTTCTGTTTGCCAAGAACAGCGACCGTCAGCCCAATGAACCGCATATTCTCATCCAAGTTCCGCGAGGCCATCACGCGCCGGGGACGCAGCTGAAATGTACGTATATCGAGGTGGAACAGGCGGAACAGACTTATGCGACGCTGCTGTTAAAGCCTTCCTGGATCTGGGGATGCGAGATGGGCTGTAATGAGTTTGGTCTGAACATCGGCAATGAAGCGGTTTTCACCCGGGAGAAATACGGAGAAACGGGCCTGACCGGCATGGACATGATCCGCCTGGCCCTGGAAAGGTGTCGGGACAGCGCCGCGTCTCTGGACTTTATGATCAAGCTGCTGGAACGCTACGGTCAGGGCGGCAATTGCGGCTACCGCAAACCTTTTACCTACCATAATTCCTTTCTGATCGCCGATCCACAGTCCGCCTGGGTTTTAGAGACCGCCGGTCCCTACTGGGCGGCCGAAAAGGTTGAGGGTATCAGGAACATCTCCAACGGTCTCAGCATCGGCAGTGCTTTTGCCCGTTTTCACCGGGAACTGATCGAACATGCACGACAGAAGGGATGGTGCCGGTCCCAAGAGGATTTCAATTTTGCCCGTTGTTACAAGGACCCGGTCTATACTTATTTCAGCGGCTCGGAGCAGCGCAGCTCTCTGTGCCGGACGGAGCTGCAAAATCAGCGGGGCAAACTTGATGCCGCCGCCATGATTAATATCCTGCGGCTCCACCACCCGGCAACGGAAGGCCGGCAGTTCCGGCAGGCCTCCCTGAAAAGCGTATGCATGCACGGCGGCGGGATCATCGGTGACCATACCACCGGCAGTTATGTGGCATCGCTGGGAGAATCGGACTGCGTCTACTGGGTAACCGGCGCCTCAACACCCTGTTTGGCGGTTTTTAAACCCCTTTGGCTGATGGACGGCAATCCGCTTCTGCAGGGCGAGGATGAGCCGGAGCAAGCGGTTGCTTACTGGCAAAAACGGGAACGGTTTCACCGTATGGTGATCGGCCAACAGATCCGAAATCTGGATGAATATCTGCAAAGGCGGGATCAGTTGGAAGCGGAGTGGCAGCAGGCGGTTGACGCCCTGCAGGCGGCTGGCCAAGCCGATGAAGCCGGCAAACGGTCCTTGATGCAGAAGGCTTGGCAGCAAGAGGAGGAACTGATCGATACCGTCCTACGGGAAAACCGCTCCCAGCCGGTCCGCATCAAGGGTTCCCCCTGGTTCCGTCATTACTGGCGGCTTCAGGAAAAGACCCGGGAAGGGAGCTGCTGAGATGCACATTGTAGTTGCGCCCGACTCATTTAAAGAAAGCTTGACTGCCGCCGAGGCGGCCACCCGCATCGCCGAGGGGATTTACAGGATTTTCCCGGCCGCGCAAATAACCCGGCTGCCCTTGTCGGACGGCGGGGAGGGCCTGACGGAGACGCTGGTCGCCGCCATGACCGGGCGGATGTTGAAGCAGGAGGTAACCGGTCCCATGGGCGGCCGGGTGACGGCCCGTTTTGGAGTAACGGAAGATCATACGGCAATCATGGAAATGGCGGAAGCCTCCGGACTGGCTCTGGTACCGACCGCCCAGCGCAACCCGCTGACGGCCACCACCCTAGGCACGGGCGAATTGATCCGGGCGGCTCTCGATCAGGGCTGCCGCCGTCTGATCATCGGGATCGGCGGCAGTGCCACCAACGACGGGGGCGCAGGCATGGCCCAGGCGCTGGGGGTGAAAATGCTGGATGTGCAGGGCCGGGACATTGGGCCGGGGGCAGCCGGTTTGCTGGAACTGGCCTCCATTGATTTGTCCGCAGTCGATCCGCGTCTCTCCCTGACAGAAATAAGCGCGGCCTGTGACGTAACCAATCCTCTCTGCGGCCCACAGGGAGCGTCTTATGTCTATGGTCCGCAAAAGGGAGCGAATGCGGCAACGGTTGAACGAATGGACCGAGCTCTGGCCAGAATGGCGGAGGTGGTAAAACGTGATCTCGGCCTTGACATCTGCGAACTGCCGGGAGCCGGGGCAGCGGGCGGCTTGGGCGCAGGCCTGAAAGCCTTTGCCGGAGCGGATTTGCGCCCCGGTCTGGATCTGGTTTTGGATATTTTGCAATTTGACGCGCTGCTGTCCGCTGGGCCGGACCTGATCATCACCGGCGAAGGAGAAATCAACGGCCAGAGTCTTTACGGCAAAGTTCCGGTGGGAGTTGCCCGCCGGGCGCGGAAATACGGGATACCGGTGCTGGCAATAGCCGGCAGTATCGGGGCGGATGCGGAACAGGTTTATGTCGAAGGGATAACCGCCCTGATGAGTATCGCTCCGGGTCCCATCACCCGCCAAGAGTCCATGACTCGGGCCGCAGAACTGGTGGCCGACGCCGCCGAACGAGCGATGCGTTTGATGATATTAATATGACCCCGGAAGCGGAATTAACCAACAGGCGATTTTGAGGCTGCCCCGGTCCGTTTTAGGATTGAGGCAGCCTCGATTATTTCCTTACGACAAAAATATTTTTACTCCGGCAATATCTAAACCGGGAAATTAGTAAACACTCTGTAGGGGTCGACCTTGGTGCGCAGTATCTCCAGCGTGGTTTCATCAGGCAGTTCGGTTACTCCAACATCATCAGGAATAATTATCTCAAACCCGGTGCACATGGCCACGATTTCCGGAGTAATGCCGGGATGCAGGGTAAGAGCCATCATCCTTTTGGATTCAGGATGAAATCCGAAAACCCCCACCTGGGTAATAACCTGCTCGGGACCGGAACCTAATAAACCGGCTTTTTGCCGGGAGTCTCCTCCGTTCAAATGACCCGGAGTAGTAATAAAATCAACCCGCTCCGGGAATTTTTCCTTGGTCTGCAGCCCCACCAAAACGTAACGCTCGCTTAGTGAACCGAGATCATTTGCGCCGCCGCTGCCTGGCAGGCGATGTTTTACCTTTTCCATACTGCCGATAACCGTAGTATTGACATTGCCGTACATATCGATCTGTGCTCCGCCCATAAAAGAAAGATCGATATATCCGGCGGCAACCTGTCCGAAAGAAGTGGCCATATCCAGGGTAAGGGGAGCTAAATGGTAGGTCCATGGGCAGCTGACCGACCAGGGCATTCTCATGGTAAAAACCGGATCCTGAGAGCCGCTTTCGAACACCAGGGTTATATGGGGAGCATGGGTGGCCTTGGCCAGAAGCGCGCCCACCAATGGCAGACCGGTGCCTGCATAAACAACTTCATGGTCGTTTATAGTCCGGGAAATACAAAAAGCCAAAAATTCCAAAGGATTTTGCTGCGCGGTCATTTATTCCCCCTCCTCCCGTTTTTTCTCAAACGCATCCAGCTCGGCCAGACGGTCCAGATTGCTCTTCATCCGGGCAAATTCTTCTTCGTAAGTTCCTTCCCATGGATAACGCCAGGTGGGATGGTTCGGACCGACTTCCTCATAAGCGTAATCAATGCTGTCGATATCGTGCAAACCTTCAGCCACTTTCTGAAGCTTTACAGCTTTGGTTAAAAAGCGGGAACCGCCGCCCAGTTTATCAATGAAATCATGATAATCCCGGCATCCGTATACCCATTTATCCAGAGTCTTTTTGAACCCTTCCTCGCTGAGAAAATCCACCCGAATATTTTGCTCCCACCACTCGCGGTGCCAGTAATAATAGCCGGGAACACTGGAAGGCAAATTGCCGAAGGGCATTTCCACCACCGCATCCACATATAAAAACGGGATAACATTGGCAGCCGTATCGCGCTGCATCAATTCCTCGGGAACGACCTCTTCGCAGGTTATAACCACTTTGCGGGCGGCTACAGCCAGCGCTGCGTCATTGACGATCGGCCCCCATATACGGGCATTTCCGTACTTATCGGCCTGCTGTACATGAATAAACACTACGTCGGGATAAAGCGCCGGTATCAAACATACCTTTTCATTTTCCTGGTCCGGCTTGAATTCATTGTGAACTGCTTTGATATAGGGGTTGTATTTAAGCATATCGGAGCCCAGCATGATTTTGCCGGCCATATAGGGAACCCCCAGCTGGGCTGCCTTGAAACCCAGCGCCATTGAGCCGTGGCTCCATTCCGACATTACTTTTACCAGACCGGTTTTTATGTTGTTGCTGAACATCCGGTCCACGCCCCTCATTTCCGCTCCGGTATAGCAATTATGCAGATATTTGACTATGCCTGCACCGGTAAGCCAGCCGGCTGTACCCATGGGCGCTCCCATCAGGGTTAATTCCTTTTTTTCCTGCCTGATCATTTCAATGGTCGCTTGAATGCAGCCCCTCACCCAGGTGAATCCGGTATCGGATACGATATCCCCATCGTTTACAAACTTCTGCACCGCTTCTTTCAAGCTCATGCGCTTGTCGACCCGGTTGCGGCTTTTTTGCAGATGAGCCTGTCGCCAGGAACCAAAGTCCACCAGCCGTTCTCTGGCACTGGCTATATGATAATCGCGGTCTGATTGTTCCGGCAGGCGCTCCGGCATTTTAAACACACTGCTACCAGTCACTTGTTTGCCCCCTCCCCGTTAGGTCAGCGAATTCAACTGCTTTTTAATATCTCGCACTTTTTGCCCACAGAATAAATTCAAACTATTCAAAC
>DATMYB010000226.1:0-6469 GCA_035561215.1 Syntrophomonas sp.
GTCCAATTTATTGTTTCAGGATGTAGCTGAACATAGGGCGTTAATTGATATACGACTGTATCAAGAAGAATCCATTTTGCATTTACTCCACCTTAAGCCTGAACAGAGCCTATCATATGAGGACGGAAGCGTTTACACTAAAAAAGCACGGCCTCAAAAAATCCGTTTCCATGATCTGCGCCATAGCTGCGCCAGCCTCTTGTACGCCAACGGCGTCAGCCTGAAAGAGGATCCAGGAGTGGTGGGACACAGCGATATCTCCACCACCTGGAACATCTACACCCACCTGGATTTCAGCGCCAAGGTCGCTTCGGCCAACGCCATCATCGGCGTATATCCCTCCTGACATCCCTCCAAAGCGGGCGGAATGCCAGGTAAAAAGGGAGCTGAGAGCACTGCAAATATGCACAAAATGGTTCATGTGACGGTATGTCGGACGGCAAACAGGAAGGTGCGGCAAGAAAAGAAAAAGCTCTCAAATCCGCTTGTATCGCGGCTTTAAGAGCGATTGTTTTTGGTCCGAGCGTGGAGATTCGAACTCACCGAATCCTCGTTTTTTGCTTGTTTTTCTGTCGAAATATGACAAATTTTTCTGATTTCCAAGTGGGTAAATCTAAGAGAATCCAGTATTTAAGCCACTTTTCCAGAAGGTGTGCAAAAAAGATTTTCTGAGATAGCAAGTTAATTTTCCAAAACCCCTGAAATTTTACCACGGTACGTTTTTGATCCTTAAAGAGTCAACAAATTATTGCCTTTGATTTCCCCTGCGCTCCATGCGATCAGTGCGAACTTGCCACCAGCGTGTTCGTCGATGCGGTTGAGCCATTCCACTTCGCCGGCCGCCTTTGCCGCCAGAATGGGGTTGGTGGTATTCGTGCCGTAAAGGGACTGATTGACAACCCACCATTTAGCGGCAATACCTGCCCGCTGCAAATCATCCTCTAAGCGCAACGCCTCATAAACAGGGGTCGCTTCGGGGAGGGTCACAATGATGACCTCGGTTTCATTGGATTTGAGTCTCGGAAGCAACCGCTTGACTGCTTCGGGTATCTCGCCTTTGGTGCGCTCTATTTCATGGTTGTAGCTCTGCGTGGACTCCAACAAAAGCAGAGTATGCCCGGTGGGTGCGGTGTCGATGACCACCACCTGATCGTCGGCCTTTTCTACGATTTCGGCAAAGGCTCGGAATACAGCGATCTCCTGTGTGCAAGGGGAGCGCAGATCTTCCTCCACATAAGCGATATCCTCATCGCCCATGCCAGACGCGCGGGCTTTGGAAAGAACCTCAGACTGATACTTTTTTAATTCCTCGGCTTCATCGATATGGCTCATGGATACGCCGCTGGTTTCGTCCAGCACAAACTTCAGATGCGCGGCAGGGTCGGTGGTGGTAAGATGGACTTTCCTTCCACGCTTCGCAATCCCCAGCGCAACGGCGGCAGCGACTGTGGTTTTACCCACACCGCCCTTGCCCATCGTAAAGATGACACGTTTGCCTTCCATCGCTAATTCGTCAATCACATTGTTCAGTGTATGGATATGGGCGGCGTTTAGTGTTTGCGCATGGGCGGTCACATGGTCTGTGTGAAGCAGGGCGCGGACGTTTTCAAGCCCTGTGATGTTATAGGCCCGCAGGGGAACCATGTAGCGCGGAAATGTCCACAAACTCTCCGGCATGGCGGCAAGAGCAGCCTGTTGTTTTTCATACAGGCTCGAAGATAAGGCATCGCTATGCTCCATCAGTATGCCGTTGATGACCAGCGTTTGATTGCCCACGCCCAGCGCGGAAAGCTCGCTGGAAGCCCGTTCTGCCTCCTTGAAGGGCGCGATTTCGGGACGGGTAACGAGGATTAATGTGGTCAAATTGCCGTCCGCCAGCGTTTCCACGGCCTGCTTGTAAATGGCCTTTTTGCTTTCCAAGCCGGAAAGTTGACCGAGACAGGATGCACCGTGGGTACTTTCACTGATGAAATTGCTCCATGCGGACGGAAGCTGAAGCATCCGCAGGGTGTGTCCAGTAGGGGCAGTATCAAAAATGATATGGTCGTATTCCTGCTGAACCTTATCGTCCGTGATAAAGCTGGAAAACTCATTGAATGCCGCAATCTCTATGGTGCAGGAGCCGGAAAGCTGTTCCTCCATATTGGCAATCACGGAGGTGGGCAGCTTGCCGCGATAAGGCGCGATCACGTTTTCCCGGTATTCAGCCGCCGCTTGTATGGGGTCAAGGTTCGCCACCACTAAATTTGGCACGTCGGAGATGGGCACTCCCTTATTGGTCAGTTCCATCGAAAAGACATCCTGCAAATTGGAAGCAGGGTCGGTACTGATGAGCAGCACCTTTTTCCCATTGTCCGCAAGGGAAACTGCGGTGGCACAGGCAACGCTGGTTTTACCAACGCCGCCCTTGCCGGTATAAAAAAGATACTTTGTTAGTCTGATATTGCTGGGATCGAATAGTTTCATTTAACAGCAACCTCTCTTACATCCACAACCGCCGGACTCAGATTTATTCTGCTTGCCCAGCACATTTTCGGGAAGGTCGAGCAGCTTTGTGAATTCTTCATTGGTGGGATATCGACCAGTGATGACAATTTTGCCATCGAGCATCACAGCGGGCAGCCCTTCAGTGCCTTTCTCATTGATATAGGCATTGATGGTCTGGTCAGTGATAAACTCTGCCGGTGCGCTGTTGAGGTTAAAGCGATCAACAATAACGCCATGCTTTTTCAGTGTTTCCAGTACCGTGGACATACGCAACAGTTCAGGGTCTACACCCACGCCGCAAAGCCCGGTCGGGCAGCACATAGCGGGTTCAAAGATTTTCATTTTTTTCATAGTGGAAAGCTCCTTTATATATGATTATTTGTTATCGGCTGCCGGTCCGGGAAACCAGTGTCGGGTTTTATTGATAAAGCGCACCAGTAAAAGCATGACGGGAACTTCGGTCAGCACGCCTACCGTACAGGCAAGCACAACCGGCGAATTCGGACCGAAAAGGGCAATTGCTACCGCCACAGAAAGTTCGAAGAAGTCCGAGGCCGCAATCAGGGAAGCAGGAGCAGCAATATTGTGTGGTTGCTTCGTCCACCGGCATATCAGGTAGGTAAAGTTGGCCGAGATCACGTTTTGCAGAATCAGCGGTACTGCGATCAGCAAAACGAACAGAGGCTGCTCCAAGATAATGTCGCCTTGGAAGGAAAAAATGATGATCAAGGTGAGCAGAAGCCCCAAAGTCGTAACTCCGTCAAACTTGGGGAGAAATTTTTCATTGAAATACTCTATGCCTTTTTTCTTTATCATCAGAAAGCGTGTAAGTGCGCCGCCAGCCAGCGGCACGACAACGAATAGTACGATGGAAAAGAAGAGCGTATCCCAAGGAATCGTAACACCATTTACTCCCAACAAAAATTGTACCAGCGGCACAAATAATACGAGAATCAAAAGGTCATTGACCGAAACCTGTACAAGCGTATGCGCCGGGTCGCCTTTGGTCAGATGACTCCATACGAACACCATCGCCGTGCAGGGTGCTACACCCAGCAATACCGCGCCTGTTACGAAGTCCTGTGCCAAATCAGCCGGTATGAAGGATTGAAAGATTACTTTGAAAAACAAGGTTGCCAACCCGAACATAAGGAAGGGTTTGATGAGCCAACTACTGCCGCTGGATATGAGGATGCCCGAAGGATTTTTCCTTACATTCTTGATAGATTGGAAATCAATCTTCATCATCATGGGGAAAATCATAATCCAGATAAGGATGGCAATCGGGAGGTTCTGCCCGGCGTATTGAAATTTTTCCAAGACATCTGGGATGACGGGCAGGAATTTCCCGATCAGGATGCCCGCCGCCATGCACAGCAGAACCCATATGGTGAGGTACTTTTCAAAAAAGCTAATACCTTGTATTTTTTGTTTGCTCATTATAGCTCTCCTTTATTATGTGATTTAATGTATTGCCTCTGGCCACCCGACAGGTTATATACCCGGTGAAAGCCCTTATTCAGCAGAATGTTTTGCGCCGCATTCCCGGTAACTCCTTTGTTACAGTAAGTGACCGTCACCGCATCCTTATCCAGACTTTCGGCAGATGTACGCAATTTAGCGTGGGGAACATTTTCTGCGGTATCAATGTGACCTTTTTCGTATTGAACTGTTTCCCGCGCATCAATAAGGTTGTATTTTTCACCGGATTCCATCAATTCGTCAAGCCCCCCAGCCGTGATAAGCGGTCTGCCTTTGTGAATGGCATTATCCAGAATCATACCGGTGTACATCACAGTGTCTTTTGTCGTGGAAAAAGGAGGAGCGTAAGCCAGATCAAGGTGAAATAAATCTTCCACCTTCGCTTTGTAGGTAATGGCAGTGACAAACACGTCAATTCGCTTGTCAACGCCTTCCGCTCCGACAATCTGTGCGCCTAAAAGCCGTCCGTCCGATTTGTCCCCAATCCCTTTGATGACCATTTCCTTGCCGCCCATGTATTCCGGTTTATTTGGCTTTATATTATGGCAGACGGCAACATCATAGCCGAGTTCTTTTGCTTCCCTCTCTGAAAGTCCGGTCTGAGCGACAGTCATGTCAAAGATTTTGAAAATACCAGTACCGAGAACGCCTCGGAAAGTAAGACTGCCACCGGTTACGCAATCCCCGGCGATTCTTCCGGTTTTGTTGGCTGTAGAGCCTAAAGGGCGGTATACAGGCTTTCCTGTTACCACATGAAATTGCTCGGCACAATCACCACAAGCATAAATATCGGGCAGATTGGTCTGCATTTTCTCATTCACTCGGATTGCTCCGGCAATGCCGAGTTCGATCCCCGCAGTTTTTGCAAGCCCGGTATTCGGGCGAACACCCGTTGAAATCAATACCATATCAGCCCGAATTTCTTCGCCGCCCTCAAGAATCACGCCGCTATCGGTAATCTCCGCTATGGAAGTACCTGTATAAACCGTAACGCCGTTTTTTTCGATATGTTCCTTTACATAAACCGACATGTCGCTGTCAAGCCCCGGTGTGACCTGCGGCAGCTTTTCAATCATTGTGACGGCCATACCGAGACGTGTCAGATTTTCACAAACCTCCAGCCCAATAAATCCGGTTCCGATAATGGCAGCCGTTTTAAGAGATGAGAGCGTAATATATTCCTTAATCCGGTTCATGTCGCCTATGTTTCGCAACGTGAAAACACAATCCAGTTCTGCCCCTTTTATGGGTGGAACGACCGCTGTCGCCCCGGTTGCGATAACCAGCTTATCATAAACATCAGAAAACACTTTTCCTGTTGTCATTTCCCTCACTTGAACTGTTTTCTCATCCGGGTGAATGGAGATAACCTCGTGCAGTGTTTTAATGTCGACATTGTATTTGCTTTTGAAAAACGCGGGGTCGCGTGGGGTCAATTCTTCCGCGCTTTTAACCTCGCCGCCGATATAATAGGGCATACCGCAGCCGGAGTAGGAGATAAAGCTATCTTTTTCATAAATAACAATTTCCGCATCCTCGTTGTTTCTTCTGGCTTTAGCGGCGGCGGAGGTTCCTGCGGCTACCGCTCCGATCATGATAATTCGCATAGTAATCCTCCTTTGTTACAGGGACTCTTTACCGCTGAAAAACACTTCCAGATTATGCGGTAGTGTGTACTGTTCGGCGGCCTCCTGAATTGATCCGCTTCCGTATACCTCTTTAAGAATGGCGTCCACAATCAGCTCCTTGGGCGGCACGTTGTATTCGACGCCGTTGTATACCCACACACGGCAGTCCACATTATCGCCACAGAGCTCTCCGCAATCCTCACAGAGCGATTCTTTGAGCTCAATCACAATATCATGCCCATTGACGCGAATGGTGGGGGAACTTATAAACTGGTATTGAATCGCCAGTTCTCTTGTAGAAATGTTCACTTTATTTATATTGACCTCATACCCTGCGGCACTGAGCACCACCGCGACGCTGGAAACCGCGTCATCCAGCGCTTTTTCTGTGCCCTGACACCTGTCACAGATGGTTGTGTCCAAATATAGAAAATCAATGTTGATCGGTTTTTTCGACTGCGGCTGGCAGCAATTTTCGGAAGAACAACAGCATTTACTCATCTTCATTACACTCCTTACAATTATTTTTGTTATTTTTGCAGATACAATTTTCTTTATCGGACGTGATAGAACAGAAAAACTGCTTCGTTTTGTCGATGGTATTCTCATCCAACGAATAATACGTCCATTTGCCTTCTGCCCGCGCTTTGACAAGACCGCACTCACAGAGGAGTTTCATGTGATGAGACAGCGTGGATTGGGACATCTCGAATTTCTCTAAAATCTTGCAGGCGCATAATTCTCCGCAGGAGAGCATATCTACGATCATCGCTCTTTTTGGATCGCCCAGTGCTTTGAACACTCTCGTATTCTCTAAATAGTAATCCATATCAATACCTCACATCTAAATTCTTCGATATGATATAGTATAT
>DATMYB010000227.1:0-3679 GCA_035561215.1 Syntrophomonas sp.
TAATAAAAGCGGGCAATATAATACCTGTCGATAAGGCCGGCTACTCTGACCTGGAGTTTCAAATTAAAGAATGCCTGCAAATTCAAAAGATATCGGATGTCGTGGAAAACCTGAAAAAAAAGGCCGTAATAAATGACTTGCGTCAAAAGTAGAGTTTAAAAGAGTAGGAGTTAGTTTATGCTCGATGATAATCTGGCTCAGAAAATCAAGGATTCCAAATATCGCTTGACAAGTCAGCGGGAAGCCATTTTGGAGGTTATGGTGGCTAACCGCGGCAAACATCTCAGCGCTGAAGAAGTGTTGCAGAAAGCCAGGGACGAGCATCCCCTGATCGGCATGGCTACGGTGTATAGAACCCTTGATATACTGGCCAGCATGGACATCCTGCATAAAAGCATGTTTGACGATAAATTCCGCTATGAGCTATGCGACAACGACCGGCACCAGCATCATCATATTATCTGCCTGTCCTGTGGAGCGATAGCCGAAGTTCAAGAGGACCTCCTTCATATCTTGGAAGAACATTTAGAAAAAAAAGGCTTTCGGGTTTTAGATCACGATTTGAAATTATATGCCTACTGCCCTGAATGCTGCCAGCGTCAGAAAAACCTGGCTCGCTAGTACAACGTTCCGTATATTGTGCACATAAGTTGGAGCAGATTTTTTTGAAGTACAAGGCGGGCAGCTCCTTGCCGTCCTGGCACCACTGCATTAGCCCGTCCGTGGGCGTCAAGGAATGAGGAATACTGGACGTATTGCGATTGACGACAACGCAGTAATTCGGAAAAATCTGCTCCAACTTATGAATATATGGAACGTTGTACTAGTGCTCTGACACCATTTCTTCGGGTTGTTCCATAACGGTTGTGACCATTCATTCATCCCTTGCCCGGTTCTTTTATTATGCAACGCCAATCCTCTATTTAGAATACTTCGACACAATTGGACTCATAATCATTGGTTATGATAAAATAAGCAAGATTCATTAGCACGCTTGGGGAGTGAAGAACGGAGGTTGACAAGCATGTTGATAATGGAAAACGTCACTATGGCGGTTGACGGAGATGATGGCGAAAATCGTGAAATAATCCATGATATTAACCTGGAATTTCAGCCCGGCCGCTTGTATGCGGTAACTGGACCCAACGGAGGAGGCAAAACCTCCATTGCCAAGGTAATCATGGGGATATATAAACACAGCCGGGGGAGGATACTCTTTGACGGGGAGGATGTCAGTGAACTGAGTGTCAGCGAAAGGGCCAAAAAGGGAATTGCCTATGCCTTTCAGCAGCCACCCCGCTTTAAAGGACTGACCGTGACCGATCTGTTGGGGATTGCCAAACCGGGGATGGACAACCTGGCTATGCGCAAATACCTCCGCGATGTAGGACTTTGTCCCGAGGACTACATGGAGCGCGATGTGGGGCCGGGCTTAAGCGGGGGGGAAATGAAGAGAATAGAAATAGCTCAGGTTTTAGCCCGGGAAGCCCGGTTAAGTATTTTTGACGAACCGGAAGCAGGGGTTGACCTGTGGACTATTCAAAAGTTGTTGGGAATAATAATCCAACGCTTCAAGAACAACGATCATGCCACAGCAGTGATAATAACCCACAATGAAAACGTATTACCGATCTGTGATGAGATCATAGTGGTCGAGGATGGTTTGATCAAGGAGCGGGGCACTCCGGCTGAAATCTGGCCGCTGATCAAGGACGATATAGAGTGCAAGATGAAAGAACAGTGCCGGGGGGAAATGCTTTATGAAATTGAATGAACTGGACCTGAATCTTTTAAACACCATTGCTGATCTAAAAGGCGTTCCCTCTGGGGCGCTTAATATAAGAAAAGACGGTCAGGCAGTAATCAGGCATTCTTCACCTAATATCTCAATAACTTCTCTGGCAGACAAACCCGGCATCAAGATAGAGATCAAGCCCGGAACCAGGGACGAAACAGTGCATATTCCGGTAATTCTGACCAAATCAGGTTTTCAGGACCTGGTCTACAACACCTTCATTGTTGGAGAAGACTCTGAGGTAACTATTATCGCAGGATGTGGCATTCATAATGACAGCCATGCTGATTCAAGCCACTCTGGTATACACACCATCATTGTCAAAAAGGGCGCCCGGATGAAATACGTTGAAAAGCACTATGGCGAAGGCAGCGGTCTGGGCAAACGGATTCTGCACCCGACAACTAATATCACAGTGGAAGAAGGAGCCAGCGCTGAATTGGAGCTGGTGCAAATCAGGGGGGTGGACGACACCCACCGCGTTTCAACGGCCCGGGTACATGCCAAAGGCAGCCTTAAATTGGTGGAGCGCCTTATGACCCATGGCGAACAAAGAGCCAGTTCAGATATCGATGTGGACATTGAAGGACAAAACGCTACGGCTCAGATATTTTCGCGTTCGGTTGCCCGGGACGATTCTGCGCAGGTATTCAAAGCTTCGTTGAATGGCAAGACTGAATGCATGGGGCATGTGGAATGCGACGCTATCATAATGGATAATGCCAGGATACAGGCTATGCCCGCCCTATTGGCCGAGGACTCCAACGCGGTGTTGACTCATGAGGCGGCCATTGGCAAAATAGCCGGCGAACAGCTGATAAAACTGATGTCCCTGGGGTTGAGCGAACCTGAGGCGGTTCAGACTATTTTAGATGGATTTTTACGTTAAATACTGGTTGGAATAATTCGGTTTTGAGGCCAGGAGGCAGGTGGTGAAAGGGATGAATATAAATCTTTTACGGACTTATATAAGGGTAGTAGAGACCCAGAACCTATCTCGAACAGCCGATGAGTTTAATATTTCGCAGCCGGCCGTAACCAAACAGATTCAAGCTCTGGAGGATTATTACGGAGTATTGCTGCTGGAACGCTCGGGACGTCGTTTGCGGACTACCGAGGCGGGGGAGACTCTTTACCACTGTGCCCGGGAAATCATTAAAGCAATGGACAAAACGGATAAGGCCATGCAGGAGGCAGCGGAAAGCCATAGGGGCAATATAAGCCTGGGGGCCAGTACCATACCGGGACAGTACATTCTACCGGCTTTGATCAAGGAGTTCAAGGAGAAACACCCCCATATTGCGATTAGCATGGATATAGCCGATTCAGAGAAGATCTTTACCCGGGTGTCGGAAAGAGATCTGGATGTGGGCATCGTGGGGGCCTGGTTGAGCAGCCGCAAAGTAGACGGTTTTAAGCTGATGGACGATCAGCTGATGGCTGTTATTCCAGCCAATCACGTCTTGGCCAAACAGAAAGAAGTGAGTATTCAAAACCTGCTGAACGAAAAGTGGATCTTCCGGGAAAAGGGTTCGGGAACCAGAAAGGCTATTGAAGAATTGCTGGCTGTCAAAGGGGTCCGTAAAGAGGATCTGCACATATATATTGAAGCTGGCAGCACCGAAGCGGTTCTGGCCTCGGTTGAATCGGGAATGGGCATTTCCATTGTATCCCGTTGGGCGGTGGAAGGGCTGCACAACCGGCGCGGCATAAAAGCCCTGCCTATTCGGGATGGAATCAAGGAGAGATCATTTTACGTCATTTACCCCCGGCAAAAGACCAGGCGAAAATCGGTCAATAAAATGCTCGATTTTTTACGGGAGGTAGAGGAGCGGACGGGGCCTAACCAGTAAGGTTAGGCCTTTTTAACTTAGGCGGATTTTG
>DATMYB010000228.1:0-15736 GCA_035561215.1 Syntrophomonas sp.
ACCCTTCCCTTACCGTTTCCGGTGAGGTAACACTGGCCGGTACGCCCTCAGTCGAAATCGTCAATACGACTCTAACCGTTGCCGGCGATGTGGAAATCACCAATACCTCTCTGACCGTTGCCGGTGAGATGGAGATTACCAACCCTTCCCTTACCGTTTCCGGTGAGGTAACACTGGCCGGTACGCCCTCAGTCGAAATCGTCAATACGACTCTAACCGTTGCCGGCGATGTGGAAATCACCAATACCTCTCTGACTATTTCTGGCGATATTGCCATCGCCGGACATGAAATTGCTGAAACCAACACCACTTTGAACGATGTAACGGGCACCGGCACGGTTTTTGATGATACCGATATTTCTCAAACTACTACCGGGTCATTTTTTGTCTACAATACGGGATCAAATTCATTCACTATATCTTTACAAGTAAGTCCCACCACTGACGACGACTTGTATGCTTTGGACGTGGATAATGACGATCTGCCCGTTCCAGTGAACGCCAAACTAATCCTCGCTATCAGCAAGTACGGAAGATATGCAAGACTTCTGTATGACGCCGGGGCGGGGGCCAGTTTTTCCGCTTATTATATCGGACAGATGTAACATTTTTAATGCCTACTTTGTTTCACCTTTGCTGAATATCTGCAAGTCGGTCATTCCTTCGGCGCCGCCTGTGCCGCCAGCATGACCGACTTGTTGGCTAATCCATTAGGAAAGTAATCAGGAGGTACACTTTATGCCATCCATATGTCTATGCATGATCGTCAAGGACGAGGAAAAAAATATCGAGCGCTGTATTCAAAGCATCGAAGGACTGGCGGAAGAAATTGTAGTAGTGGATACAGGTTCTACCGACGATACTGTCAAAATTGCGGAGCGTATGGGAGCAAAAATATATGACTACCCGTGGGACGGCAATTTTGCAAACGCACGCAACTTTGCTATGGAGAAGGCCGAAAGTGAATGGCTGCTGCTGCTGGATGGAGACGAAGCCTTGGATCCAAACAGTTTCAAGGTAATTTCCCAATTCATCAACACCACCAGCCTGGATGGCGCCCATTTTCGAATCCGTAATTACACCGGACGTTATTCACCTGAAATCTACAGCCTGCACAACGGTTTAAGGCTCCTGCGTAAAAGTAACCGCTATCGTTTTCAGGGGGAAATCCACGAGCAGATCGTTGCCGACAACGGCGAAAATGCATCCGATCGATTTACCATGCTGGAAGCAGTAGTACATCATTATGGTTATCTCGACGAGATTGTGCGGAAAAAACAAAAACGCAGACGAAACATCCCGATTCTTGCCAAACAGCTTGAACAAAATCCCCATGAGCCCTTCGTCTTGTTTAATATGGGAAATGAATACTTATCCATGCAAGATTATAAAACCGCGCTGCAATACTATGAGAGGGCGCTGGAGAATCTGAATAACCGGAACATGGCGTTTGTACCCCATTTGTTTTTGCGCATCATAAACTGTCATGAAAATATGGGAGCATACGAAAAAGCGTTGCAAGCCGTTCAGGCTGGGCTGCATGAATTTCCGCGCTGTACCGATTATGAATTTAGACGGGCAGATATTTTATATAGACTACGGCGATATACCTTAGCCATAGAACATTTTGAGGTATGCCTGAAGATGGGAGCTCCTCCCGCTGCCCTGGAAGTTTTACCGGGATGCGGTACATACAGGGCGGCATGCCAGTTGGGTGAACTATACTACGAACTTGAGGATTACCGACAGGCAATAAAGTACTACGATCTGGCGCTTTTACATCGGCCCAACCTTTACGCGGTACTGTACCGATTAGGCAGCGCCTTCAAACAAATGTATCCCAACAAAGACGAAGCCGCCCAAAAGCTTTTCTCCTATTTTGCCAATCCGAAATATACCCCCAATGCGCTTTTAGGAGCCGATATTTTAATCGCAGAAGGTCTCTATGAGCAGGCGCTTGGAGCCATTGAGAATCTTACGGACTGCGCAGGGTACGAATTGGAACTCGCCTATGTAAAAGCGCGCATCTTGTTTTATCAGCAACAGTTCCGCATCGCCTCTCCGCTTTTGGAGACGGTGTGCCAAGCGCTGGAGCCGGTCGGCCGGGTACTGCGCGATATCCGCCCGGCAAGCGCCCTCATGCTTTTTTCCGCCGGCCTTATCCAGGGCGATGAAAACCAGCTTACGCTGGCGCTTGACTACATTCAATCTTTCTGCACGAAAAGCGAATACACAGCCGCCACACTGATGCGGGACATTTTCATCGGCGTCTCCCCTCCGGACCCCCATTACCTGGATGAAGGCAAATTCGAGCTGGCAGCCATGCTCCGCATCCTGGATATGATTTTGCAATGTCATGCCTTCGATTTGTTTGAGCAAATGCTGCATGCCCTCAATTACGTGGACAGCAAGGATGTTCTTCTCAGGTTGGCGCAGCTTTACGATGACAATGGCCTGCTGCCACTAGCAGCCGACCACGTTCTGCGCAGCATCAAGGAACTCAACGCCATAAACGCCGAAGGCGCGGGGATATTGCTGCGACAACTCCTCACCGAATGAATCCATACTCTGCGTCCACTAAAAATTTGCTTCCTGCCGGGCCAATCCTTGCTATTCATCGTCAATGGCAAGACGGCCAATACTGCGTCTTGTTCAATCATCCACACACCGTACGGCATGCTATTCTTCATCAAGGAATCAGCTTGGCAATCGTGTAATCATCTCATCTTTTATTTGATAAAGGGCATAATATTTTCATTTTAGGTCATCCTAAAATAGAATTAAGATTCCTCTGCAAAAACCTGATTTGATCATGTTGAGTGTATAAACATGAAGGAGCACTTGGCGCCGCAGGGGGAAATACCTAACATTCCCCCGCGGAGTGAATGTTTATCCATTCAACTAAAGGTTTATAAATTTTTGCAGGGGAATCAATTAATCAATCAGAAAGGAGTATGTGTTGTGACTGTAAACCAAATGGAGCTGCAAAATCTCCGGCATTTAATCGGGAGCCATGCCACCGCTGAAAAGAAACTGCGTTTCTATTCTTCCCAGTGCCAGGACGCCCAGGTCAAGCAGATGTTTGACCAAGCCGCTCAGTCAGCCATGGATACCCGCACCAAGCTAATGTCATTTTTAAAGTAAAGGAGTGAAATTTACAATGCCGCAACAGATGCAAGAGAAAGAAATGGTGAATGACATACTGTCATCGGTCAAAAGCAGTTTAGCCACCTATGCTCAGGTCATTGGAGAAACTGCTAATCAGCAGCTGCGTCAGACCATCCAGCAGATCAGGAATTCTGATGAGCAATTTCAATATCAGCTTTATCAAGTAGCTGAGCAAAAAGGCTTTTATAAAGCCGCCGCCCAAGCTGATCAATCTGATATTCAAACCGTTAAATCGCAGCTCGGTTAGATACCGGTCGCTGTTTTGATTGTTTATGTTTACAGGACCCGGGGCAACCGCTCCGGGTCTTTGGTCGCTAGTGTACTGTGCCATTCACTTTTGGATAAAGGACGCAGGATGAATTTTCAGTCTGCAAGGGGTCGTCACGAAGCATAGCCGTAGCTATGCTGAGCGACGACAACACAGCAGATGGAAATTCAGACAAGTCCTTTGCCGAAATGTGAGTGGTACAGTACACTAATTTGCATGGCGCTTGCGGTTGGAGCGGGGCAAACCTACCCGCGGACGATATCCTTTGCGATTCGCCTCATAATGACTGAAGGCCTCGTATACTTCTTCCACTTTATTCATGGGGACTTCCACATAACTGGTGTGGCTGTGAATCTCAATATCACCCACCTGTCTGGGAGTCAAAGAAGTATTGGCGCTCAGATACTCCGCCAACCGGCGGGGATTCATCCCTTGGGTGCGCCCCAGCGGCAATTCAACATGGGCGGTGTCATAACTGGCCGTTCCCAATTCCGCCCTTTCCATTTCCGGCTCTTCCGCCGCCATTATTTTAATGGCGGCTGCCAGCAGCGTCCGGGCGTCATTTTCCTCCAGCAGCCGGTCGGCCATTTGCAGATAAAGATCCATATCACCCTGGGTGGCTTCCAATAAACGTCGGTTAAGGCTCTCCTGCCTGCTTGCCAGCGCCTCTTTCACCGACGGCAAGCCGCGGCGGGTTATTTTTTTGCCGATATGATGTTCTATGAGCTTCAATTGTCGCATTTGCCGGGGCTCCACAAAGGTTATCGCAATTCCGTCCCGACCGGCGCGGCCGGTGCGGCCAATGCGGTGTACGTAGCTGTCGGGATCTTCAGGAATATCGAAATTAAACACATGGCTTACCATATCAATATCCAATCCCCGGGCTGCCAGATCCGTGGCTACCAATATAGAGACATTGCCCTTGCGAAAACGCTCCATAACGTTATCTCTTTCCCGCTGGGTCATATCCCCGTGCAAGGCATCCGCATCATAGCCCCGATCGCTCAGGGCATGAGCCAGCATATCCGTGCCCTTTTTCGTGCGGCAGAAAACCAAACTGACGGCAGGCTGCTCCACATCCATCAAACGGCAGAAATTCTCGATTTTATAACGAGGACTTACCTCCAGAAAATACTGCCGGGTTAAAGGCACGGTCAGTTCCAGAGACTCGATCAGAATGACATCCGGATCATGCATGAACTGGCTGCCCAGTCTGCGAATGTCTTCATTGAGGGTGGCTGAGAAAAGAAAAGTCTGGCGTTCCGGCGGACAATGATCCACGATTTTCTCGATATCCGGCAAAAATCCCATATCCAGCATTTCGTCGGCTTCATCTAAAACCAAAAAATCCAGTTTGGACAAATTGATATGGCCCCGC
This sequence comes from Syntrophomonas sp., assembly GCA_035561215.1. Classification (GTDB taxonomy): domain Bacteria; phylum Bacillota; class Syntrophomonadia; order Syntrophomonadales; family Syntrophomonadaceae; genus Syntrophomonas_B. The sequence goes on from DATMYB010000228.1 coordinate 4,815, forward strand.
TGCATATGATCCAGCAATCTTCCCGGCGTGCCGATCACCAATTCCGGCTTGCGGCCTAAAGCTCTGATCTGTACCTCGATAGACTGCCCTCCGTAAACGGCCAGAGAGCGTATATTCATACCTCTGCCCAGAGAATTGATTTCTTCAGTAACTTGTACTGCCAGTTCACGGGTAGGACACACTACCAACCCCTGCAACCCGCGACCGGGAACCGCCCGGTTCAGCATAGGAATACCGAAAGCCGCTGTTTTTCCTGTACCGGTCTGGGCCTGACCCATTACATCACGACCAGTCAACGCCGGCGGGATTGCCTTTACCTGAATGGGAGTCGGTATTGCGAACCCCTTGCCGGCAATCATCTGCAACAGCCGCGGCCTTAATCCCATATGCTCAAATGTTTCGGTATACAAGCAATTTCCTCCTTACATAAAACCAATGCTTGATTTCACTGCAAAAAACTGATTTAATCATGTGGAATCTATAAACATGAAGAAGCACTTGGCGCAGCATGCGGAGTCTGGCGACGTAATGTTTATACATTCCACCAGCGAATAATAAGTTTTTGCAGTGGAATCAATGCTTGAATAAATCTACTAAAATTTCTTTCACAACGGGTGTTATTATAGCACAAATTCCATATGACTGGGCAATTAATGCGTCGCAAAGGGCAATAAATTCAAAAAGCCTCCCCGCTCATAAGGCGGGGAGGCTTTAAATAAGCTGCTAATTTCTATTTGTTGTCGTCGCCGGCAGGAATTCTCATGCCGTAGAAGGTACGCCATACAAAGATCAAAGCAATCACCAGGAATACCACGCCCACATACGGAGCGATATTTCTAAAGGCTTCCGAGATGGCGATTTCCATGGCCAGCAAACCAAACAGAGTCGTGAATTTAATGATCGGATTTAACGCCACGGAGGAAGTATCCTTGAAAGGATCGCCTACGGTGTCGCCTACCACGGTAGCTTCATGCAACATGGTGCCTTTTTCCTTAAGGTCAACTTCCACCACTTTCTTGGCGTTATCCCAGCATCCGCCGGCATTAGCCATGAACACTGCCTGGAACAAACCGATTACGGCGATCGAAATCAAATAAGCGATAAAGAAGGATACCGCTTGGTTATTGCCGCCGCTGGGGGCGGATATGCAAGCAAAACCCAGAGCAAAAGAGAACAGGGCGATAAATATATTCAACATGCCTGCCTGAGCATACTGGGTACAAATTTGCACAACTTCCTTGGATTTTGCGGTATTGGCTTTAACATCCGCGCCTTCGTCCAAATTGATATTCTCTTTGATATATGCAACCGCACGGTAAGCACCGGTGGTAACCGCTTGGGTAGAAGCGCCGGTGAACCAGTATATCACGCAGCCGCCGCAGAGGAAACCAAGGATCGTATACGGGTTGAGCAGGGTAAGAATGGTAGCCGGGTCTACGCCCAGAACATTCTTGATAACCAGAATGATGGAGAATATCATGGTAGTCGCTCCAACTACAGCGGTTCCGATCAGAACCGGCTTGGCCGTTGCCTTAAAAGTATTGCCGGCGCCGTCGTTGGCTTCCAGATAATATTTACCCATCTCAAAATCGGGTTTAAAACCAAAGTCTTTTTGAATGCCTTTTTCGATGTCCGGAACTTCCTCGATCAGAGACAGCTCATAGATGGACTGGGCGTTGTCGGTAACCGGGCCATAGCTGTCAACCGCAATGGTAACCGGTCCCATTCCCAGCATACCGAAAGCGACCAAACCGAAAGCAAAGATGGAAGAGTAGCTCATTATTTCAGCCGGGATCGGCAGACTGATGAGATAGGCGACGAACATGATGGCGGCAAATACCATGCCGATCCAAAATGCGCTGAAGTTGCCGGCTACCAGACCGGACAGTATATTCAGGGAAGCTCCGCCTTCGCGGGAAGCTTTAACCACTTCGGCCACATGTTTTGATTTGGGGCTGGTAAATATTTTTACAAACTCCGGAATCAAAGCCGCAGCCAAAGTACCCAAACTGATAATAGAAGCCAGGGCGACCCATAACGGAGTCAGCGGGGTGGCTGCACCCGCGCCGGGGCCTACCAGGAAGTAAGTTACCAGGAAGGTAACGATAATGGAAATAATCGATGTAATCCAGCAAAGACTGGTCAGGGGCGCTTCGAAATCAAGATCGTCAACCTGTCCATATTTAGCCTGGCTGTATCCCCGGTTGATATAGAAGGACAGTACCGAGGTAATGACCATCAGCACGCGGATCGTGAATATCCAGGCCAGCAAGGTTTTCTGCAGTGCGGGAGCCACGGCCAAAACAATAAAGGTTACCATGGCTACGCCGGTAACGCCATATGTTTCAAATCCGTCCGCCGTAGGCCCAACGCTGTCACCGGCATTGTCACCGGTGCAATCGGCAATAACACCAGGGTTACGGGGATCGTCTTCTTTGATGCCGAATACGATCTTCATCAGATCGGCGCCGATATCTGCGATCTTGGTAAAGATACCGCCGGCAATACGCAAGGCGCTGGCGCCCAGAGATTCACCAATGGCGAAACCGATAAAACTGGCGCCGGCCAATTCCCGCGGTACGAACAGCAGGATGATCAGCATCATGATCAACTCTACGCAAACCAGCAACACCCCGATGCTCATACCGGCATCAAGGGCAATATTCAAGAGCTTTAACGGTTTTCTTTCCAGGGAGGTAAAGGCCACCCGGCTGTTGGCCAGGGTATTCATACGAATGCCGTACCAGGCGACGCAATACGAACCCAGAATGCCTATTACGGTCCACATCAATATGAACAGCACGTTGCCTATAGGCATTCTGTCCAAGAAACCGAAATAGAAGGCTATACACAAGCCAATAATCACAAACAATATCGCCAGGAACTTACCTTGTTGAATCAGGTAGGTTTTACAGGTTTCATAAATGGTGTTGGCTACATCCAGCATCGTTTGATGAGAATGTATTTTTTTAACCTTTTGGAACTGATAGAAGCCAAAAAACATACCCAATATGCAGACAAAAATCCCGGCAATCAGGATATTGTTCTGAGTCGGGGTTAACTGCGGGATAACCAGATCCGCCTCACTGGCTACCGCCAAGGCCGGGGTAAAAAGCAAAATGGCCAAACTGCCTAAAGCAGTCGTCAGCATCTTGTTCACCGTATCTGATTTCATTTTTTTAATCACTTCTCTCTTAAAAATTACTGTGGCAAATTTCTGCTGCATAATTTTCCAGGTCCGATACTACAGATAGCAACTGTCCAGAAGCATGGGATCGGAGATTCTGGCATTTTGAAACCGGCTGAAACAAACCCGCCCGCTATATCACGGCCAGCGCCAGAGTCAGAATAAAAAACAGAGCGGCCAGGTAAGCGGTTATTTTTGCAAACAGCTCATCAACGCCCTTTTTCTTGCCAAATATGGCCTCACTGCCACCCGCAATACTTCCTGACAGACCTGCGCTTTTGCCGGATTGTAACAGAACCGTGGCAATCAAGCCTAATGCGCATAAAGTCTGAAGTACTAGGACTATGATTCTCAGCACTATTCAACCTCCTTTCCCGTAACCTTTCCGAATGCTGCAGTATATTCTACCACAAACACTAAAATTATTACAAGGTTCAGCAGCTACTTGTTAAGGTTATAAAATACTTTGCGGCCGCTAAACCGTGAAAATACATCCAATTCCTCCTCAATACGTAGGAGCCGGTTATATTTGGCAGCCCGATCAGTACGTGCCGGCGCGCCGGTTTTGATTTGACCCGCGTTTACGGCCACTGCCACGTCGGCCATGGTTGAATCTTCCGTCTCGCCGGAACGGTGGGAAATAACTGTCGTATACCCTTTACGCCTGGCCATCTCTATCGTATCCAGGGTTTCGGTAAGGGTGCCGATCTGGTTGAGCTTAATCAAAATACTGTTGCAGACGCCCTTTTCAAATCCCATTGCCAATCTTTCCGTATTGGTCACGAAAAGATCGTCCCCGACCAACTGTACTTTGTTTCCCAACCGGTCGGTCAGCAATTTCCACCCGTCCCAATCGTCTTCGGCCAAACCGTCTTCAATGGAAATAATCGGATATTTCTCCGCCAGTTTCTCGTAGAAATCCACCATTTCCGCAGCGCTGAAGCTGCTTTGATTCAAGGTGTAGCGGTTATCTTTATATATTTCGCTGGCAGCCGTATCAATGGCCAAAAATACGTCCTGTCCGGCTATATAACCGGCCTTGTCGATGGCTTCCAGGATCACGTCCAGAGCGGCCTCATTGGAAGGCAGATTAGGGGCAAAACCGCCCTCATCACCGACGGAGGTGGACAAGCCTTTATCGCTTAACACCTTTTTTAGGCTATGATAAATTTCCACCCCCATGCGCAGCGCTTCCGCAAAAGAAGGAGCCCCGCAGGGAACCACCATAAACTCCTGGATATCCACATTATTGTCCGCATGCTTGCCGCCATTCAGAATGTTCATCATCGGTACCGGCACTTCCTTGGCGTTGATTCCGCCAATGTACTGGTATAAAGGCAGGGCCAGGTATTCAGCCGCGGCCCGCGCTGCCGCCAGGGAAACTCCCAGCATAGCGTTTGCTCCCAGCTTGCTTTTATTGGGGGTACCATCCATTTCAATCATCAAAGTGTCGATATCGATCTGATGGGTGACATCCATACCGATCAGTTCCGGGGCAATGATCTCATTGACGTTTTCCACGGCTTTCAGTACGCCCTTGCCCCCATAACGCTTGGGATCTCCGTCCCGCAATTCCACCGCTTCATACGCGCCGGTGGACGCGCCGGAGGGAACAATAGCTCTGCCCATAGTTCCGTCTTCCAGGATGACTTCTACTTCAATGGTGGGGTTGGCGCGGGAATCCAGTACTTCACGCGCATAAACGTCCGCAATAATACTCATTTCTATCTCCCTTTCATTTTTGTTGCAATTATATCCTGATTCCCCTGCAAAAACTTATAATTCGTTTGTGGAATGTATAAACAAACCGTGACCAAGCTCAGCGCTGGTAGCCTGCGTCGCTTAAAGCTTTAGATTATCCGCCGAGAAAAATTTTTGCAGGACAAGGCGGAGGATTGAGTAATACTGGCAGTATTACGATTGACGACAACGAAGTCCTGCGAAAATTTAGCCAGCGGGAAGCAAAGTTTTAGGTGACGCAGGCTACTAAGTGCTCCTTCATGTTTATACATTCCACACGATTAAATTAGGCTTTGCAGTGGAATCATCCTCAATAATGAGGGGTTTTATTTCATGACCAGCAATGAAGTGCCGGTCATTTCATCCGGTATCGGCAGATTCAGCAAATCCAGCATGGTCGGAGCTATATCCCGCAAGGACCCTTCTCTGAGTTTCCTGTCTTGCAAACGGTCGTCTACCAGTATGAGCGGTACCTGGTTGGTAGTATGGGAGGTCAGCGGGCAATCGTGGGCCGTATCTGTCATCATTTCACAATTGCCGTGGTCGGCGGTGACTATAATTTTACCGCCTTTTTCCCGCACTTTATCCACTACCCGGTGCAGGCACTGGTCAATGGTCTGCACCGCCTTAACTGCCGCTTCCAGTATACCCGTATGCCCCACCATATCCGGATTGGCATAATTCATTATCACCACATCATAATAATCCCGGTCAATCTCCCGGATAACCCTGTCGGTCACTTCACCGGCGCTCATTTCCGGCTGTAAATTGTAAGTCGCCACCTTGGGGGAAGGTATCAGGATTCTATCTTCGCCCGGGTTAGCCTGTTCCACTCCGCCGTTAAAGAAGAAGGTAACATGAGCATATTTCTCCGTCTCGGCAATGCGCAGTTGCTTAAGCCCGGCCGAGGCCAGCACCTCGCCCAGGGTATTGTCCAGATTTTGCGGCGGAAAAGCCACCGGTGCGTCCAAGTCGGCGTCATACTGGGTCATGCAGACATAATGAATGGCGGGAACTTTTTTCCGGTCAAACTTGTCCATGCCCTTATCCAGCAGACTATGACTGATTTGCCGCGCCCGGTCGGCCCGGAAATTAAAAAATATGACGCTGTCGCCGTCGCTGATTTTACCCACCGGCCGTCCCTGTTCGTCCACTACCACCACCGGTTCCATAAATTCGTCATTGACCCGGTCTTCGTAACTGCGCTCCACCGCCGCCTGAGCTGAAGCCGCCTGGGGTCCTTCCGCCAGCACCATGGCCTGGTAAGCCTTTTCTATCCTGTCCCAGCGGTTATCCCGGTCCATTCCGTAAAAACGCCCCCCCAGACTGGCAATCTGCCCCAGACCCAGCCGCCGCATATAATCTTCCAGTTGATTGATATAGACCTGCGCGCTTTGGGGGGCCACGTCCCGTCCATCCAAAAATGCATGGATAAACACTGATGTTATCCGCTGCTCTTTGCACAGTTCCAGCAAGGCAAAAAGATGAGTCATTTCGCTGTGGACCCCGCCATCGGACAACAGCCCCAGCAAATGCACCGCGCCGTTGTGCTCACGGGCGTAATCCGCAGCTTTTATAAATTCCGGATTGCTGAAAAAAGACCGGTTCTCAATGGCCTGGGTAATACGGGTGATCTCCTGGAAAACGATCCGGCCCGCCCCCATATTGAGATGCCCCACTTCGGAATTACCCATCTGGCCCCGGGGCAAACCAACGTCATTACCTGAACACACTAAATGAGTATAAGGGTAGGTTGCCTTTAAGTCATAAAAATGCTGCGGGCAGGCCAGACTGATGGCATTGTCGCTGGCGTCTTCCCGTTCGCCCCACCCGTCTAAAATCATTAAAACCACCGGCGCTTTAACCATTTTCTATCGACCTCACGATTTCCGAAAATTCGCGGGGATCCAAACTGGCACTGCCCACCAAAGCCCCGTCAATATCGTTTTTTACAATAAAATCATGCATATTGGCCGCTTTTACACTGCCGCCGTAAAGAATTGGGGTAGCTGCCGCCAACCGGGGACTGTAAAGCTGGCCCATTTGCTCGCGTATGAAAGCGATCATATCCTGGGCGTCATCCGGGCTGGCATTTATCCCGGTGCCAATGGCCCAAACCGGCTCGTAGGCCACGATCAACCTGCCCGCCGCCAACTCAACTTCCAATAGGGCATGCTCCAACTGCTCTTTCACCACCTGGCGGGCCACATCGTTTTGCCGTTCCTGCAGGGTTTCACCCACGCATAATATGGGATCAAGACCTCCGGCCAAGGCAGCCTTGACTTTGCGGTTTATATAGTGGTCGCTTTCATTTAAGATGTGCCTGCGCTCGGAATGGCCTACAATTACGTAGCTGCATCCGCAATCCGTCAGCATGAGCGCTGATATCTCCCCGGTAAAGGCGCCGGCGGTCTCCCAGAAAAGATCCTGGGCCCCTGTTTTTATCAAACTCCCCCGCAAGGCATCGTGGAGCGCATGGAGACAGGTAAAAGGCGGGCAAATAATAACCTCGGCATCCGTCTGGTCCGAGCCCGTCAAGGCCAGCAACTGCTGCGCATATTCCTGGGCCTCGCCTCGGTTTTTATACATTTTCCAATTAGCGGCAGCGATTTTTTTTCTCAAAAATAGAACCTCCTCAGATCACCATTCACAGGAACGCACGCCCGGTAAGATTTTTCCTTCCAGCAATTCCAGCGTCGCACCTCCGCCGGTAGATATGTGAGTAAACTCCTCGTCCAAGCCCATTTTATGCACAGCTGCGGCCGAATCCCCTCCGCCGATTACCGTCACGGCCTGGGATACAGCCATAGCCCTGGCGATCTCATTCGTTCCGGAGGAAAACTGTTCGTATTCATACGCTCCCACCGGGCCGTTCCAAATGACGGTATGGGCGCGTCCGATTTCCTGCACAAATACAGCTACCGTTTTCGGACCTATGTCCAGAATCATCTTATCCGCCGGAATCGCGTTTATATCATATACCCCAGCGGCGGCATCCTCTTCCAAAGCGTCGGCCAATACCGCATCCAGCGGTAATATTATCGTTCTCTTCTTTTCTTTGGCGGTCTGCATCATACATCTGGCCTCATCCAGCAGCTTGTCCTCGCAAATCGACTTGCCGATATTGACGCCCTGGGCTTTTAAGAAAGTATTGGCCATACCGCCGCCAATCAGCAGGACGTCCATTTTATCCAGCAAATTGCTGATCAAACCTAACTTGTCTTTAATTTTGGCCCCCCCCAGAACTGCCACCCTGGGACTCTCGGGATGCTCCATCACTTTGCGCAGCATTTTAACTTCCTTCTCCAGGAGAAATCCGGCATAAGCGGGTAAAAAATCTGCCACGCCGGCGGTGGAGGAATGGGCCCGATGAGCGGTGCCAAAGGCGTCGTTGACAAAGACATCGCCCCAGGCCGCCAATTGCTTGGAAAACTCCGGATCGTTTTCTTCCTCTCCGGCATGGAAACGAACGTTTTCCAACAGTATTATCTCCCCGCCTTGGAGTGATTCAATGGCGGCACTGACTTGGGGGCCGACGCAATCGTCGGCCATTTTCACCTCCCGGTGCAACAGCTTGGATAGGTGTGCCGCCACCGGCTTAAGACTGTATTTTTCATTTCTTTGCCCGTCGGGCCGGCCTAAATGACTCATCAAAATCAGCCGGGCCCCTTGACCGGAAATATATTCAATCGTGGGAATAGCCGCCGTTATGCGTGCGTCATCGGTGATATTCCCCTCTTTGTCCATGGGTACGTTAAAATCGACTCTCATCAATACCCGTTGACTCTTTAATTCAACTTCCTTAATACTTCTCAACCTAAATACACCCCCGCGACAATTGCATGTAATATATGGCTGTTATTTTCTCCCGGCAATGTAGGCTACCATATCCAGCACCCGGAGGGAGTAAGCCCATTCGTTATCATACCAGGCGACGACTTTGGCCATATGATCTCCCATGGTCATAGTCAGCGGACCGTCCACTACCGCCGAACAGGACTCGCCATTGTAATCTCTGGATACCAGCGGCTCTTCCGTATATCTTAAAATTCCTTGCAAATACGTCTGTTCGGCATTGCGGAAAGCTTGGTTTATGTCCGTAGTGGAAGCCTTCTTTGCCAATTCTACGGTAAGATCAATCAGAGACACGTTGGGAGTGGGGACTCTGATGGCCATACCGTCCAGCTTGCCTTTTAATTCGGGGATAACTTCACCTAATGCGCTGGCTGCGCCGGTAGTGGTGGGAATCATTGAAAGAGCGGCGGCACGCGCCCGGCGCATATCATCATGTTCCAAGTCGAGTACCCGCTGATCGTTGGTGTAAGAGTGGATCGTTGTCATCATACCCTGGACAATGCCGAACTCCTTGACCATTACTTTGGCGACGGGAGCCAGACAATTGGTAGTACAGGAGGCATTAGACAATATATGGTGTTGCCGGGGATCGTAGATTTCATTGTTTACCCCCATTACCATAGTAAGATCGACATTTTTGCCGGGAGCGCTGATGACGACTTTGGCAGCGCCGGCCTGGAGATGCATAGACGCTTTATCTTTGCTGCGGAATTTTCCGGTGGACTCCACCACCACCTCGACCCCCATATCTTTCCAGGGAAGCTTGAGGGGATCTTTTTCGGACAGATAGGCAAACTTTTTGCTTCCGGCAATAATATTATTACCTTCCACTTTAACCGCTTGCGGGAACTGACCGTGAATGGAATCATACTTGAACAGCAGTGCTCCGCCTTCGGGGTCTCCCAGGTCGTTAACCGCCACCAGCTCAATATCGTCTCTTTGCATGGCGGCCCGGGCTACCAGTCTTCCGATTCGTCCAAAACCATTGATAGCAACTTTAACAGCCATTATTAATCATCCTTTCCGTATATTATTTTCTGCGCTGCGCCTTCATCTGTAATAAGAACGTGGTCAAATCCTGATTTCAGAACTGCCTCGATAGCTTCGGCCTTGTTGCTGCCGCCGGCTACCGCGATGATGGTGTCAATATGGTGAATATCATCAAGCTCCAAACCGATGCCAGGGATTTCAAATATTATTTTGCCCATTTGGTTGAAATAATACCTTAAGGCTTCGCCTTGAGCCCCATTTTCCTGCAAATATGTTTTTTCATCGGGCGACAATCCACGGCGTTCCGCCATTTCCTCGGCAGGTCCGATGCCATGGACCAGAATACGGGCGGATTTTATTATATTGAGTACTTCCTGTACATGAATATCTTTTTTTAAGGCCTCTGCTGTACTGGGCTCCAGATTGTCCGGTATATGCAGCAAACGATATTGAGCCCCGATGTTTTGAGCAATTTTCGCCACGATACTGCCGGCCTGGGTTTCCACTTTCTCCCCAAATCCCCCCCGGGCCGGAACCAGGCAAATATCCGCCTCCAGTTCCGCTCCGGGCCGCATGGCTCTGGCCATGCCTGCCAACGTGGTGCCTCCGGTGACAGCTACAATACATCCCGGATAAAAAGTGGAACGGAGATATTCCGCGGAAACTCTGCTCAAATCTGCTGCGGCGTAAACATCCTCATTGGAATCGCCGGGCACGATCAATACTTTTCTCAAACCGAACCGGCTTTTGATTTTCTCCGCCAACATTTTTGTATGAAACAATCCCGGTACCAGAGTTTCAACCTCACGCAGCATGTCGTAACCGAAATCCGTAAGATAAATGCCTGCCGCCGTACTGGCGACGGCGCCCTTGTGCTTCAGCAGATCAAATTCATTTCTTACCATCCGCTCGGTAGATCTCATATTAATGGTAAGCTGACGTCGGCCTACCGGCTGGCTGTAAAGCACATGCCGCAAAAACTCATATCTGAAAGCTATGATTTGCACCGCTTCCGGAGCGAACCGTTCAATAATAGCAAAAAAGTTATCCATTTCAACCTCGTAATAATAGTTGACCTGCAGGGATCATGATTATTATTAAACCACAGGGACAAATTTGTCCCGTTAACCACACAATTCCTGGTTAATAT
>DATMYB010000229.1:0-3872 GCA_035561215.1 Syntrophomonas sp.
GTTGTGAAAAAAAGTGCACACGGTGCAATTTTTTTCACCAAAAATCGACGCAGTAAGGTAATAAGTGGAAGTAACATTTATTTTTGCAGAAGGCAGTGAATATAGATTTTTGCGCTCATCTGGAGCTTGGGAAAGATACCCATAATAAGATGAAAGAGCTTGGCATGCTATTTGCAATTTTCCAAATGCTAAAGGCATTAATACCGGAGGAGGTGCAATGTGGCTGTCATTTGCCTTTGAGGAGCCGGCTGAAAAGGCATCGGTTCAAGCCCTATTGTTAAAACAACGGAGACTTAACTTGGTATTCATCAGAATAGGAGGAAAAGATTGTGGATTTTAGACTTACAGACGAACAAAAAATGATAAGAGACATGGCCCGGGATTTTACGGAAAATGAAATTATTCCTAATGCAGCCCAATGGGATAGAGACGGTGAGTTCCCTTGGGAAACAGTAAACAAAATGTTTGATGTTGGTATTATGAACATAGGAATACCAGCAGAATATGGCGGAGAAGGCGTGGATCACGTATCCCAGAATCTGGTGTTGGAAGAGATAGCCAGAGGCGATGCAGGAATTGCTACCACCCTATGCGGAAACGCCTTGCTGGCTCCGGACCCGGTTTTGATTGCTGCCACTGACGAGCAGAAAAAATGGTGGTATGGAAGACAACTTGAGCGGGCTATTCCGGCTATTTGTATTACCGAGCCGGGAGCGGGATCGGATGTTGTAGCGATGTCGACCAAGTGCCAAAAAGTCGGGGATGAATATATCATCAACGGTAATAAACAATTCATCACCAACGGCGGTTTAGGCGGGCTTTACACATTATTCGCGACGACCGATAAAAGCCTGGGGCATAAAGGTATATGCGCTTTTATGATCGATGCCAAGACGCCTGGTATTACTGTTGGGAAGGAAGAAGATAAGCTGGGTATCAGGAGCTCCAACACCGTATCATTAAATTTCGAGGATGTGCGCGTACCGGCCAAAAACTTGTTGGGCAAAGAAGGCGAAGGATTCAAAATTTGCATGCAAACCTTTGATATTTCCAGAGCTTGCGTAGCCGCTATGGCTATAGGACTTTCCCAGGCCGCTTTTGAAGCTGCCGCCAAGTATGCTTGCGAGCGGAAACAATTTGGCGCCCCGATTATTAAGATTCAGGCGGTTGGTTTTATGCTGGCGGACATGGCGATGAACATTGAAGCCGGACGCTTATTATATCTGTCTGCTGCCAGCAAGCAGGATCTGCACATCCCGTATACGGAAGCGGCCTCCCTGGCGAAAGCCTTCTGCGGAGACAATGCGCAGAAAATCACTGCCGATGCGGTTCAGGTATTTGGCGGCTACGGCTTCACCAAGGATTATCCGGTAGAAAAATATTATCGCGATTCCAAAATCATGCAGCTTTATGAAGGAACATCCCAGGTGCAAAGAGTGGTTATTGCCAATAATATAGCCAGAGAATTCAGCAAATAATCAGGAGGTATGCGATTATGTTGAAACCAGCAAATATTGCCGCTGATATTCAAGCAGAATATAAAAAGAAACTGGTGCCTGCCAAAGAAGCAGTGAAAGTAGTTAAATCCGGCGATTGGGTAGATTACAGTCACAATCTCGGCCAGCCGGTGGCATTGGATAAAGCTTTGGCTGAATGGTGCGATGAAGCGGATTTGACCGGTTTGAAATTCAGATCCTGCATGAGACTATATGAGCCGAAAGTAATGAAGGCCCGTAATGCCAAGACCTTTGCCTGGAATTCCTGGCATCAGGCAGGAATTGATCGTAAGCTCAACGATGCCGGACTGGGTTACTATATCCCCATAAGACTGTCGGAGGGCACCAGATATTATCGGGAAAACCTCGACGTCGATGTGGTAATGTTCCGGGTAGCGCCCATGGATGAGCACGGATGGTTCAGCCTGGGACCGGAATTGGTATGGTTGATGGGCGTGTTGGAAAAAGCCAAAACCATTATTTTTGAAGTGAACGAAAATCTGCCCCGGGTTTTGGGGGGATGGGACGACAAACTTCATATAACCCAGATCGATTACGTAGTCCAAAGCGACAATGAGCCCATGCCGATTATGCCCAATGCCCCTGCCAGTGAGGTCGACAAAAAGGTGGCCCAATATATAGTCGAGGAAATTTGCGACGGCGCTTGCTTGCAATTGGGTATCGGCGGCATGCCTAATGCAGTCGGTGAATTAATTGCCGACTCGGATCTGAAAGATCTGGGTGTGCATACGGAAATGTATGTGGACGGTTTGTACAAGCTGGCAATGGCGGGTAAAATCACCGGGGCCAAAAAGAATATTGACCGCGGCCTGCAGGTCTATACCTTCGCCACCGGATCAGCGGATCTCTATCGTTATATTAATAATAACCCCGAGTTAAAGGCGGCTCCGGACGGTTATACCAACGAGCCCACGGTTATTGCGCAGCTTGACAACTTCGTTGCCATCAATAGTTGCGTGAATGTTGATCTTTACGGGCAGATAAGTTCGGAGTCCCAAGGGTTCAGACAGATCAGCGGCACGGGCGGTCAGTTTGATTTTGTGCTGGGATCTTTTCTTTCCAAAAACGGCAAAAATATTATCTGCATGTCGTCGACTTTTAAAGGTCACGATGGCCAACCTCAATCGCGGATCGTACCTTACTTTGAACCGGGTACCATTGTTACCTGTCCGCGTACTACCGCGCATTTAATTGTCACTGAACATGGAAAAGTCAATCTGAAAGGGAGAACGACCTGGGAAAGAGCCGAATTGCTTATTTCCATCGCAGATCCCCAATTCCAGGATGATCTGATCAAACAGGCGCAAAATCAAGGCATCTGGTACAGAAGCAATAAGATTTAATTAGCTGATCAAAGGGGAGGAGGATTCTAATGTCCACGAAAGAAAATGGATGGGCTAATCCCTTACCGGCCGGTTTAATAGCATTATCGGTGGCAGTGTTTATTTTTTATGCCATGCTTAGCGGCCAGGTTGAAGCTCCAGGTTGCCTTCCGATTATGGGTTTTTGGTTGTTGGGGGCATTTATCGTTCAATTTACGGTAGCAATTATCGAACTAAAGGAAGGAGCCTTAAACGGAGGCAACGTATTTCTATTCTTCTCTGCATTCTTTTGTTTTACTTCGGGTACCGAAATGTTATTCAAGTATTTTGCCATTGTGAACCAATGGGCTCCGACATTTGATGCCAGAATCGACGGCTGGGCATGGCTGGTCATATTAATCGCACTGATCCCGATAACCATTGCCTATCTGAAAAAATCACCGTTGTCGATGAACCTTATGGTGCTGTGCCTTGACTTTGCAGTCATTTTCATTACCGGCTTGGATCTCAAGGTTTTGGCTCATGATCCCTATGCTATGTTTGCGGCTTATGGCTGTCTGGCTGCAGGAATCTTTGCCCTTTATACAGTAGCGGCAATGTTCCTGAATGAAAACTTCGGAAAAACCATTCTGCCCATGCCCGGACCGATGATTAAGTAGGGGACATCCTTATTCGTTTGGCGGCAGGAAATAATCTTTTCCTGCCGCCAGTCCTTTATATAAGAAGTCGTTGTTTCCCCCTTAAATCATACCATCGAAAATCTATGCAATCATAAGGAGGAAGAAATTTATGAACTTTGAGCTGACCAAAGAAGAAAAACTGATTCAAAAGATGGCGAAAGATTTTGCGGAGCAAGTTATCGCTCCCGCTGCCGACTACATCGAAAAAGAAAACATGACCCCGCCGGAAGTCTTAAAAGGCATGGCCGAACTGAATCATTGCCATGCGCTATGAAGCCTCCAAATGGGTGGGCTATCGCCTGGCCGCTTTAGCCAATAACCATGGCGACGAGGACGAGTTCAGGGCGGAAGTC
>DATMYB010000230.1:0-6458 GCA_035561215.1 Syntrophomonas sp.
GTATTCATTCGATATCAAACCGAGCTGTACAACTGATGCAAAGCTATTCTTGGCCGGGCAACGTTCGAGAATTGGAAAACATATTGGAAAGAGCGATTAACCTGGCTGACATGAATCATGAAAAATTTCTCGCCTGTAAAAATTTTCTTTTCCTGGCAGATAAAATTCCCGTCCACAGACAGGAGACACTTCTGGAAGCCGTTGAAAACTATGAAAAACAAATTATCCTCAAAACCCTTAAAGAGGCAAAGGGTAATAAAACTCATGCCGCCAGGCAGCTTGGCATTCATACCTCCGCCCTCTATAGAAAATTAAACAAATATGGGCTGGAATAAAGCGCCAAGTGCTCCTCCATGTTTATGCATTCAACGCGATAATCCAACGCGGGACGTTCTTTTTGTTTGATTTTTGTCGGAGAATCATAGTTGGTTAGTTGAATGTACAAACATTCCGTCGCCAGACTCAGCGTCAAGTGCTTCTCCATGTTTATACATTCAACGCGATAATCCAACGCAGGGACGTTCTTTTTGTTTGATTTTTATCGAAAATAATTGTTGGTTAGTTAAAAGTACAAACATTCGTAGCCAGACTCAGCGTCAACTGCTCCTCCATATTTATACATTCAACATGATTAAATCAGGTGCAGAGGAATCTTATTGAAACGTCTCAATAATGTAAAAACGCTCTGCCAGATTGAGAGACTTCCAAAGACAGACGGAGCAAGTTATTTCAGCGTAAGCTCAGGCGAACACTATAACATATTGATATGAAATTTCATACTTTTTCCTTGCGACATGTCCAACGTCATGGACATGTCGTTTTTTTATTGCCTTAGTTTAGGGGTTTTAAAGCCTTGGCATGATTTTTGCTTTTAAAGGTTTGCACCAGAGATCTCCAATTGGATGCGGTCTCTGGACATCCGCAAGAAGGGAGGAAGTATCCAGGGTACATTATTTCAAAAAATTTTTTAAAAATCGGGAGAGGGTGAAACAATGGATTGTAATGAAGTCGTAATCGTGAGTGCATGCCGGACTGCTATCGGCAAATTCATGGGGAGCCTCAAGGATGTGTCGGCCAAACAGCTGGCCATTGTAGCCGGCAAGACAGCCATTGAACGGGCAGGCATACCTGCTGATATTATCGATGAAATTACTATGGGAGAAGTATATCCCCATATGCAGGGATCGCTGCCGGCCCGACAGGTGGCCATGGCGTTAGGGCTGCCGGTTAGCAGCAATGCCTGCAACGTAAACCAGAATTGTGCTTCCGGTATGCGAGCTCTGGACATCGCCGCCAATCATATCATACTGGGCAAGACCGATATTGCACTGGTCATTGGCACCGAGAATATGACCGCTACACCATATATGCTGCCTAAAGCCAGAATGGGCTACCGGATGAACCAGGGCACGATTGAAGACGTCATGATCCACGACGGGCTTTTTGACCAGTTGGTTCCCGGTCATATGGGTTTAACGGCGGAAAACATTGCGGAGATGTATCGCATTACCCGGCAGGAATGCGATGAACTGGCGTTGATGAGCCACCAGCGCGCGGTCAAAGCTATTGACGAAGGCGTTTTTAAACGTGAAATCACCCCGGTAGAGCTAAAAGTCAAAAAAGGCAGCACCTATTTTGAAACCGACGAACACCCTATTCGCGGCGCTACTCTGGAGAGTATGGCCCAACTGCCGCCGGCCTTCAAAAAAGGCGGCGTAGTTACCGCCGCTAATGCTTCCGGCATTAACGATGCCGCCGCCGCGGTGGTACTCATGTCTAAAAAGAAGGCGGCCGAACTGGGCGTCAAGCCGTTAATGAGAATGATCAACCTCTGTGCCGCCGGCGTCGCTCCGGAAGTGATGGGGATCGGGCCGGCCGTGGCGATTCCCAAATGTCTGAAAGAAGCCGGCTTGCACTGGGGAGATATAGAATACTGGGAAATTAACGAAGCCTTCGCGGCACAATTCCTGGGCGTAGGCAGAAAACTGAAAGCTGACTATGACATCGATTTGGATATGAGCAAGTGCAATCTCAACGGATCAGGTATCGCTTTGGGCCATCCGGTAGGATGCACCGCCCTGAGGATTATCGTATCCCTCTACTATGAGCTGGAACGACTGGGCAAAACCGTCGGCGGCGCTTCCTTGTGCGTAGGCGGCGGCCCGGCGCTGTGTTCCTTGTGGACCCGGGATATATAGGGGTCATCATGCTAAATTGAAGGGGAGGAATCATAATGGATTTTCGTTTAAGTGAAGAACAGGAAATGATGCGCAGCATGGCCAGAGATTTCTCTGATAACGAAATCGCGCCTTATGCTTGCGAATGGGATAAAAAGCATATTTACCCGGCGGAATGCATCCAAAAGATGCATGAGGTAGGCCTGATGACCATCGGTGTGCCCGAAGAATACGGCGGCGCCGGTCTGAACCATGTGGCTCAAAATCTCGTGATCGAAGAAATATGCCATGGCGACGCCGGCGTAGGCGTAATTGTAGCGGCCAGCACCTTGCTGGCCGCTGACCCGGTCCTCATCGCCGCCAATCATGAGCAGAAAAAATGGTTTTACGGTTTGCTCAACGAAGGGGCCCTGGCCGCATTCTGTCTGACGGAACCGGGAGCGGGCTCCGATGCCGGCGGCATCTCCACCAAATGTGTCAAAGATGGTGACAGCTACATTATCAACGGCACCAAACAATTTATCAGCAACGGCGGTACCGCAGGAGTCTACACCCTGATGGCCACCCTGGATAAAAGTATGGGCCATAAAGGCATGTGCGCCTTTATGATCGATCGCAATACCCCCGGCATCAGCATCGGTCCGGAGGAAGATAAATTGGGAATCAGAAATTCCAACACAACTTCTGTTATTTTTGAAGACGTCCGGGTTCCGGCCAGTAATCTGCTGGGCGCGGAAGGGCAGGGTTTCTACATCATTATGAAAACCCTGGATTTATCCCGGGCCAGTATTGCGGCCATGGCTACCGGCGTAGCCCAGGCCTGTCTGGATGCCTCGCTGGGTTATTGCAAAGAGCGGGTCCAATTTGGCAAGCCTATCTCATCCTTCCAGGCAATCCAGTTCAAACTGGCCGATATGGCCATGCAAATCGAATCCTCCCGTCTGCTGTATCTGGAAGCTTCATCGCTGCAGGACATGAACGTGCCGCGCTTCAGCAAAGCCGCTTCTCTGGCTAAATGCTACGCTGGCGACGCTGCCATGTTCTGCGCCTTGGAAGCCGTGCAGATTTTTGGCGGCTACGGCTACACCAAAGATTACCCGGTTGAAAAATATATGCGCGACGCAAAAATATTCCAGATATTTGAAGGGACCGGAGAAATTCAGAGATCGGTTATCGCCTCAGATTTGTTGAGAGGTTAAGAGGCGGCTGCGGTTTAAAAGCGACTACTTTAATTAAGGAGGAGTTGCCCCATGAACTATATGGAAGAGTACAATCGCAAATTAACCACGGCCGACGCGGCGGTCAAGGTCGTGAAATCTGGAGATACCGTCCACTATGGCGAATTCATGATGGTATCTGACGTGCTGGATGCTGCCCTGGCCCAACGCACCAATGAACTCAACGACGTAAAAATCTTAGTCACTACCTGTCCTTTTCCGCCCAAGGCGGTGCTGGCAGATCCCCAGCAGGAACATTTTATTTACAACGACTGGCATTTCAGCGGCGCCAGCCGCCGGCTGCACGATCAAGGATTGTGTTATTATATTCCCCTCACTTACCACGAAGGCCCGTCCTTTTATGAACGCGGTTATGTGCCGGTGGATGTGGCTTTTATAAAAGTCGCGCCGATGGACAAACACGGTTATTTTAACATGGGCACCAGCAGTTCCATCACTCCCTATTTTTGCGATGCCGCCAAAATCGTCATTGCCGAAGTAAACAGTTCTGTGCCCAAATGTTTGGGCGGCCTGCGGGAAGCCATCCATATTTCAGAAATCGACTATCTCATTGAAGGCGACAACAAACCATTGATTCAACTGCCTGCCACCCCTGTCAATGAGGTTGACAAACAGGTCGCACAACTGGTGCTGAATGAGATCGAAGACGGAGCATGTTTGCAGTTGGGCATCGGCGCCATGCCTAACGTCATCGGATCGTTGATCGCTCAATCAGATTTGAAAGACCTGGGTGTGCATACGGAAATGATGGTCGATTCCTTTGTAGATATGTACGAAGCCGGCCGTATCACCGGCCGTTTAAAGCAAGTTTACGCCAACAAGATGGTTTATACTTTCGCTATGGGTACCAATAAATTGTATGACTTCCTGGATGATAATCCGATTTGCGCCAAGTATCCCGTTAATTATACGAACGATCCAGTCATTATCGGCCAGAACCATAAAGTAGTAGCCATTAACAATGCTGTTGAAATAGATCTTTTCGGCCAGGCTTGTGCCGAATCTTCCGGATACCGACAGATTTCCGGAACCGGAGGGCAATTGGATTTCATTTTCGGATCTTATCGTTCTCCTGGCGGCAAGGGATTTATTTGCATGAGTTCCACGGTAACAGGCAAGGACGGACAGCCGGTGTCGCGGATCAAGCCCGCCATTGATACCGCCGGCATCATCACCGATCCTAGAACCATCAATTATTACGTAGTCACCGAATACGGCATTGCCATGCTGAAAGCCAAGACCACCTGGCAGCGAGCCGAAGCCTTAATTAATATCGCCCATCCCATGTTCCGGGATGAACTGATCAAAGAAGCACAGAGGATGAAAATCTGGGTCAAGAGCAACAAAGTGCCTTATTGATGACTGAGGCCATAGTATGCAGGCAGCATGAAGCCGAAGGAAAGGGATGTGCGGGTTAGTCGCCGTACAACAAGCGATACGGTGGAAGGGAAGGAGGCCGCTCAATAATAGGTGGCCTCCTTCCCGATTTTTATCATATAAAGGAAAAATTTAATCCATGTACGGAACAAATGTTTCACGTGAAACATTTTCAGAAGAAAAAGACCTGAATATCGCGCCTTACTCCGCCGGCGTTTGGATGGTGACGGTCCTCAAATATTCGTTCCAGTATACTTCATACCCCAATTTTTCAAAGTCCCTGGCTTTCACAAAAGTGGCGCCGTCTTCAATGATACCTGTCATGGGAATTTGCTGGCTGTCCTTTTCGATATATATGTTGCCGGTCTGTTGGTCCCAAACTACTTTTTCGTCCAAAGCCTCGGCCACCTGGCGTAAGGGCAGGTAAACCGAATCATCAATGATTTTTATTTCAAGGTCGCCATATTTGGTGCCCAGGCCTTTTTCCAAAGTGTAATAGTTATTGTCCACATCGATATCTATACAGGTGGGACGCGTCGCCGCCAGTTCCTTCAAGGACACCACCTGGCCGGTGGGAGGGACTGCCACATCCACTGATGATTTCACCTGGGTCGCGGTCTGTACGGTAAAGGTCATATCCAGATTTTCATCAGCACTTTCCGAGTCGTTGGTTTTCAAATTCAGGACCATGGAATCATTGAAGGTTTTGGCGCCGGATTTTTCAAAGGTATAAACCAGTTTTGAGCCTTGAAAAGGCGCGGCCGCTTCTTCCCAATCAGCTTGGCTTTCCTCCAGGTCGGTCAGATAATCATTTTTATTGGAGGCCAGGTCTACCATGGCTTCATTCAGGGAACTGACAGCCTCGGCGCGCATGTCTTCATCCATACCCAAAGCTTGGAGTTGCTCAGAGGTCAGATTATTGAGCGCGTCATTCAAAAATTGATCGACTTTATCGCTATTCTCCAACCCGTAAACGCACAAGGAATGGACCACCCGGCAGGCGTCCGCAGCGGTCAGGGTCAGAACGTATTTATTGCCGCTTTTTTTGACGCAGCCGGTTTGGTAATCGGTGAGTACGTCCGTTATGAACCGGTCGAACAAGTCTTGGATCATCAGATTGTTCTGCGCCTGCCGGTTTAAATCGAACAAGGAACCGGGATAATCCTGCAACTCAAGAGCTTCTCTACAATCTTCCTCCGTCATACTAACCCATTTGGATTCACCGAAAGTCTGCGACCAATAATCCAGATCGCCCCCGAACTCGGGCAGCAGATCAAACAAACCTTGACCTTGTACATACAGGATATTGTCCGCCAGCCGCAGGGACAGCAATAGCTTCGTGGCTTTGGTGCTGCTTTCCTTGAGGAAAATGTCAGCTTGGTACAAATTTTTGTTATAATCAACCTTCTGGGTATATTCCAGGGAAAGGTTGCTCAGCATCTTGCTTAAAATGTTAAACACAAACGGGTCCATGTTTCCGGTTGCACTGGCGGGAACCTGTTTCAGGTCGATTTTCATGCTGCCGTTCATGGTATAACATTTATAGTCCATGACCTCGGTGGTTGCATTATAAAAATCTTTTTCCGTCTGGTTGCAACCCGCCAGGCCGAAGGACAACAGCAGAATCAACAACAACGCCGCCGCCCGGTATCCTTTTCCAATTCGC
>DATMYB010000231.1:0-2668 GCA_035561215.1 Syntrophomonas sp.
GAATATAGTAGAGATGATATTCGATTGACGGATAAAGAAAATAATTCGGCACGGAGGAAGCTTGTATGCAGCCAGACCATGTAATGTTCGTTGTTAACCCGGTTTCAGGGGCAGGCAGGACCAGCCGACAGTGGCGCCATACGGAACGATTGCTGCGCGAAAAGGATTACGATTTCGCGGTCAACTTTACTAGAGGGGCCATGCATGCCTGTGAGATTACCCGCCAGGCTCTGGAACAAGGATACGATCATATCATTGCAGTCGGCGGAGACGGTACGATCAATGAAGTTTTAAACGGGTTTTTCGTCGATGATCAAGCAGTAAACAGCGAAGCGGCCTTATCCTTGCTGCCTATGGGCACCGGCAGCGATTTCGCAAGGATTTTGCCGGTATCAAACAGCACCGAATATGCGGAGAGGCTTTTAATTGGCTGCCGGGAACAGTTATGTGACGTAATCAAGGTGAATTTTGTCTCATGGGAAGGCATTTCGCAAATTCGCTATTATATTAACGTAGCGGATGTAGGAGTCGGCTGCGAAACTTGTATAAGAGTCAACCGCAATAATAAAGCTATGGGGGGATTTTTATCCTTTTTGACTTGTTTTCTGGAGGTTATCTTAACTTTTAAGAGTCCGGAATTTAAAATTGAAGTGGACGGAGAGTTGTTTTATCAGGGCAAATCAAGTTTGATAGCCGTAAACAATGGCAAATATTTTGGCGGTGGGGTAAAAATAGCGCCGCTGGCGGAAATAGATGACGGCCGTATGGATGTCACCTTGATGAAAGACGCCGGCACCCTTGATTTTTTATTGGCGCTGCCCAGCGCGTACAAAGGCAATCATTTAACTAATCCCAAACTAATGCTGACCCAAGGCCGGCAGGTGAGGGTTTCATCTTCAGTCAGCGCCGCTATCGAAATGGATGGCGAAACCCCCGGCTTCGTTGATGCCAACTTTGACATACTGCCGGCGGGAATAAAATTATTGCTGTAGCGTCATCCGGTGCTGCAAAAGCCATCCCATTAATAATGGAAAGAAAGATATTATGGACGATCAAACTCCAATATATTCGGCGCTTTGCCGCTACAGGGACGAAGAGTGTCTGCGTTTGCATATGCCCGGTCATGTCGGCGGACGAGGCATGAATGACGGGCTGCGGCAGATGGCGGAGCTGGATGTAACTGAGATAGAGGGGATGGATGATTTTCATTTGCCCCAGGGAATCATCGCCGCATCTCAGCAACTGCTGGCTAAAGCGGTGGGTGCGGAAGAAAGTTTCTACCTGGTCAACGGAGCCAGCAGCGGGATCCAGGCTTTGTTTATGAGTATGCTGAATGAAAGCGAGGCAGTGCTGATACCGCGTAATTGCCATCGCAGCTTTTACGGCGGCCTGGTGCTGTCTGGAGCTATGCCGGTATATATCCCCTCCCGGATCGAAAATGAAATGGGAATGGAACTGGCGGTGGATGCAACAGATGTCGAAACCTGCCTGGGTCAATATCCCGAGGTGAAAGCAGTTTATATTACCAGCCCCAGTTATTTGGGGACTTGTTCCGATATTGAATCCATCGCGGCAGCGGCGCAAAAATATAATAAGATGGTGCTGGTGGACGAAGCCCACGGCGGTCATTTTCCCTTTCACGAGGATTATCCGCTGCCGGCGCTGGCTCAAGGTGCGGCAGCATCCGTAAACGGCCTGCATAAAACCTGGCCGGTGTTTAATCAAGGCGGCTGTCTGCATATAAACAAAGTTTTTCATGAAAAGGAAAGACTGCGCCAGGCCGTCAGTTTGGTGACTACTACCAGTCCCTCCTATCCGTTGCTGGTTTCGATGGAACTGGCTCGAATGTATATGGAGCAGAACGGTCGTCAACACTTGGAACAGGCCTTGCAGTGGTCTCGCTCCTGCCAGCAGAAAATCAACCAAATAAAAGGTCTGCGCTGTTATAATGAAGAATTAAAGGGGAGACCCGGGATAAAAGGCGTTGACCCTTTGAAAATGGTGATAACTATGCCGGGGCTGTCCTTGAGCGGGTATCAGATGGGCCATATATTAAGAAGCAAATATCATATACAGTTGGAGATGGAGAGCCGGCATTTGATCCTGGCGATGTTTTCCTTTTTACATGACAGATCCGACTGGGAAAGATTTTACCTGGCGCTGCGGGAGATTGCCGCTGATTATAGGGGCGACGGGGAGAAAAAAATGCATATGGAGCCGCTGCCTGAGCCGCAAGTAATGTTAAGCCCCAGAAAGGCTTTTCAGTCCGCCAAGCGGCAGGTTATATTGCAAGACAGTCTTAATTTGATTTCCGGGGAAATGGTGGCAGTATATCCTCCCGGTATCCCCTGTTTACTGCCGGGGGAACGTATTACTGCGGAGATCATGGATTATCTACATTATGTAAAAAAATCAGGGGCACGCATTCAGGGACCGAAAGAGCCGGATCTGAAAAATATTTTGGTCATAGATTAATTCCCCTGCAAAAACTTATAATTCGTTTGTGGAATGTATAAACATTCCGTCGCCAGGCTCAGCGCCAAGTGCTCCTTCATGTTTATACATTCCACACGATTAAATTAGGCTTTTTGCAGTGGAATCAACTTTAAGTATATTATTGCCGCTCTTTTTTCGTTTGGCCGGTACATCTGCGTGATAAGATAATGAC
>DATMYB010000232.1:0-5144 GCA_035561215.1 Syntrophomonas sp.
ATTTTATCCCGTAAGGAAACTAAATTATAAACAAACAGGTGATAATTATGCTTCGCTGCTCTCCCGAGCAATTAACTGAAGGTATGATCTTGGAGCGTGCGCTATTGGACGCTAATGAAAGATTGCTGTTAGCCGCCGGGCAAGTATTAAACAAAAAGTATGTGCAACGCATACAAGATCTGCAAATTCCCTTTGTCTACATAAAAGATCCGTTGGGAGTGGTAAATTGCCCCCCTCTGGTCGGCCCCCAAATCATTACAGATACCATCAATAGTCTTAAAGACTATTATGAAGAATTTGCCCAAACCGAAAAAGCCGATTTAAAACCGCTGAAATCCCAGGTGGACTATATCATCGACGACATCAGCCGCAATAATAATATCATGATCGGAATATCGGATCTTAAGGATTATGACGACTATACCTATCAGCACAGTGTTAACGTATGCGCATTATCAATCGCTCTGGGTATAAGACATGGCTACAGCCGTCCACAACTGCAGCAGCTCGGCATGGGGGCGCTCCTTCACGATATCGGTAAGATTTCGCTGCCCCTTGAAATTATAAACAAACCCGACCATTTAACCTTTGAAGAATATACAGTCGTAAAGCGGCATCCCTGGGAAGGGTCTGTGATTGCCAGGGACACCAATAAAGGTCTGTCCCAGGAATCCGTAAAAGGGATTCTGCAACATCACGAACGCCTGGACGGAAGCGGCTATCCCCGGGGGCTTAGTAACGGCAATATCCATCCCAACGGTATGATCATTGCCGTTGCCGATACTTTCGACGCCTTGGTATCCAATCGGCCCTACCGGGCAGCTTTTAATAACAAACAAGCCATAGAAATCATGGAAAAGGAACGGGGAACCCATCTATCGCCCGTATTTATGGATTACTTATTGTCGATTGTAAATATCTATCCCCCCGGTTCCGTGGTTAATTTATCCAACGGAGATCAGGCCGTTGTTACCGAGGTCAACCCCAATGACTACAGCAAACCGCTGGTTAAACTGTTATTTGACGACCACGGTCAAGCCTATGATGTGAACGACGTTTTCAGTCTGGAAGAAAATCTCAATGTGTCCATCCTAATGGTGGTAGAGCGCGAAAAAGCCGAAAAGAGGATATTAAATTACCTCAAGATGCGATCCAGGGAACCGGAATAACCCGCAGCCCGGAATTTTCAGCGGTTGCCTTCGCAGATTCCCTGGATTGCTGTGATAGTTGCTTCGCTGTATTCTTGAATGTTTTTCTCCCGATCCGACGGTGGTGGCGGGAATTCAACCAATACCGCCCTGCCGTACTGACCCGCCCAACCGGTAAAGAATTGCCGCATATAGGACTCATCTCCCGGAGGACCGAGCCTTTTTTTATAATAAGTGCCCAGGCTTTGGTCAAAATAGGAAGCTATTTGGGCATCCCCATAAGTGCAAGCCAGCCAGCCATGCAGATCGATTATTATTTCAGGCTTTTCCTGCAAAACGATATCCCTCAAGATTTGGGCTTCGGGTGTAGTGAAGGGAGCCGAACCGGTTTGGTATCTGCTTTCAGCGCAATATTGCCAGTTGTAATCAAAGTCCCGGTTGATATCGATACCTTGGGCATTGCAGCGGCCGAAACCGTCGCTGCTTTTTCCGTAATAAGCCCCGTCCGGATTGACACAGGGAATTACCATCAATCTGGTTCCCTCCAAGGCTTCCGGTTCGCTGGCAAAGGCTTTAAACACATTTTGCGCAATCTCCACCAGAGCCTGCCCATCACCGTCCCAACCGTCGTCAAAACCGTGTACGGCAGCAGTAATCAGAATTGTTTGCCGATAATCTTTGGGCGTCACGACGCAGCAGTTGATGGCAATGCCTTGATAACTGTATCCCAGTACCTGGTACGTCACCTCGGCCTTCGATTCGGTTTTAGCGCCTACATACATGGGCTTTTCGTATAGCACCAGCATAATCAGGGAAATGGAGAGGATAATAACAATACATGGTCGAGCAATATCTTTGGCGGAAATAAGCAACACCTCCTTGATCATAGCAACCGCTAAAACATTTTACCCGCCGGCTTCATACATTCCCAGCGGGTAAAATAAATTTTTTCATACCACAGCTTCCGGCTCCGGAGATAGAAGCTCCCTAAAACCATGGACGAATATCCGTTTAGAACTCCGAATATTGTTGTTTGAGAATTACAATATCAACCCTCCGGTTTACCGCCCGGCTCTTATCGTCCACATTGTCAACCAGAGGCTTGGTTTCACCGTAGCCGGCCGCCGAGAGACGATCGGCGGGAATGCCCGCTTCTCCCTGCAAGACATGCAGCACGACTGTAGCTCTCATCACTGAAAGCTCCCAATTGGAAGGAAATTTGGCGGTGTGGATGGGTAAATCGTCGGTATGCCCTTCAATTCTTAGATTATTGGGCATCTTTAACAACACCGCGCCTAACTGGCTTATGATTACCCTGGCCTGGGGGTCCAGTTCATCCGACCCGCTGGGAAAAAGCAGTGTGTCTTTTATGCTTACCACCAGGCCCCGTTCCTGGGATATTACCCCAATATAATCGTCCAGCATTTTTATGTTTGGCCCTTTGTTTCCGGCGGCAGTATTATCATTATCAGCATTATTGTTTTTGATAAAAGCTTCAATCTGTTCCTTGACTCCCTCCAACTGGCTGGCGACCTCCAGATCCTTACCCAATTGCTGGCCGGCCATACCCGGTTCCAAGGGCGGTCCTTTGACCTCCACCGTATCCAGGGAATTGCCGGTTAAAACCACACTCAGCGACTCGGCAATGGCGTTATATTTCTCTATATCCACTTTGCTCAGCGCATACAACATAACAAAAAATATCATCAATAAGGTAATGAAATCCGCGTAACTCAGCAGCCAGCGTTCCATGCCCGCCATGCCGCCCTCTTTCCCGGAGGATCTTCTTCTCGAAATTCTGCGCATATGATCATGTCCTCCATTTCCTCTAGGCGGCTTTTGGACTGGCTTCCAGCGACAGGAAAGTGGTAAGCTTGTCTCTTAATATTCTGGGATTTTCTCCGTCCTGGATGGAGGTGATTCCCTCCAGGATCATTTCCATAAGCAATATTTCCCGCTGAATTTTTATTTTTATTTTTGTACCAAAAGGTATCCACAGCAGATTGGCGGAAGCGATACCATACAGTGTAGCCAAAAATGCCACGGCTATGGCGGCCGCTAACTCATCGGGCTGGGACAAATTGCTCAGCACAGTGATCATTCCCATTACCGTACCGATAATACCCATAGTGGGAGCAAACCCTCCCGCCGTCATGAAGATCTCGGCGCCAATGTTTTCGCTGTATTCATAGGAATCGATTTCGGACTCCAACATCTTCCGGGTCAATTCCGGCGCGGTACCGTCTACTACCATTTGCAGGCCATGCAGCATAAATGGATTGTCGATATCGTCGAAATAATTTTCAAGGCTAAGAACCCCTTCCCGCCGCGCTTTGTCCGCACATGTAACCAATATTTCCAAAGCGCCGTTGTAATTCACGGGTTTGTGGGAAAAAATCATTTTAAAGAAATATGGTATTCTCTTGAAATCCTCCAGGGGAAAGCTGATTAAAGTCGCGCCGATAGTGCCACCGAAAACAATCAAAAAAGCGGTTATAACCAATAACATTCCCGCAGATCCGCCTTCCAGCAAAAAAGCCCCGAAGATTGATGCGACTGCCAGCAGCAAACCTATTAGTGTAGCCAGATCCATAAGCTTTTCCCCTTTCCCAATGTGAAGACCCCAGCGGTCTTAAATCCTGTTCGTATAAATATCATGATCCTTTTTGCACCAGATTTCTGACCCGGCTCTCCGCCGATATGATATCGGTGATCCTGACGCCGAAATATTCTTTTACGACCACCACTTGGCCCCGGGCAATCAGTTTTTCATTAACCAGAATGTCCACCGGTTCGTTTTCAAATCTCTCCAACTCTATAATGGAACCGTGAGTAAACTTCAAAATGTCGGCGATACTGCGTTTGGTTCTGCCCAAAATGACCGACAAATGCAGCGGAACATCTAGAATCAGGTTAAGATTGCCCTGATTGTAGTATATAACCTCGTCACTGTCCCCTAAGTTCTGCTGAACGGCGGAGGGGGTATCTGGTCGAACTGCATAATGACCCGCTGCGGCCTCTGGTGGCGCCGCTTGATTAACCGCCATCGCATCCGGTTGAACCGCCTGACTGGTCACCATCGCATCATCCGCATTCGCTTTACTGTCTTCCAAAAGATAATTAGCATGCTTTTTAGCGATGTCCAGTGGCATGACCAGCATGATTTGACTTTCGAACAGATCGCCTATCTGAAAAGCGAAGGAGATGATAATTAGTTGGTCATCCAAACTTTTCCCCAATTGGCCGGCATCGTCGTTGGCCTCGATCACCTTTAGCTGTGGCGGCGATATTTCAATGGTACGGTGGAACAGTTCGGATAAAGAGGTAGCGGAATATCCTACCATCTGGTTCATGGCTTCCGAAACCGCGCTCATAGCAATTTCGTCCATTTCCGTAAGCAGATGATTCTGCTCATTGCCGCCCATCATAATATCGGCAATCGTTAACGCATCATCGGATTGCAGGATGAATACGTTGCTGCCCTCTATCCCCGAGGAAAATTCAACATTCACCCATAAATAGGGCCGGTTAAACATTTTGTGCAGTTCCGCAATGGTTTTAAAGCTCAGGGTAGGTGTATCGATAATGACTTTTTGGTCCAGCAACTCCGATAGCGCAGTGGAAGCGGCGCCTGCATTGATATTGCCGATTTCGTTCAAAACATCGATTTCCAATTCGGACAGCACCAGCGATGCCTCCTTGACAACCTGGTCGGCCGGTACGCCGGCCCCCATCAGCGCATCAATTTCTTCTTGTGACATAAAAGAATTCTCCATGTTGTCCCCCTATATCTTGCCTGTAATCACTGCAGCCATTTTATTGCTAATAACCCCCGGCTGGACATTGAATTTGGGGATGCTATCCACAAAAAGTTCCATATCCTCTCCCACCAGTTTGTTGAGGAGAATTACATCCCCCTCTTCCAGTTGCAGAAACTCCCTGATGGTTATATCGGTTTCTCCACAACTGGCGCTGAGAGACAGGTTAACTTTATTC
>DATMYB010000233.1:0-3497 GCA_035561215.1 Syntrophomonas sp.
ATGTTGATAAGCGCGCAAATCAACTAGCATATTAGCAACGACGTAAACAAATAATATGAAGGCAAAAGCAAAGAATTTAAAGGAGGTTTTACCATGTATGATTTTTTGATGACCCCGGAACAACTTAAGCTTAAAGCCGAAGCCAGAGAAATGGCAAAAACTGTTACCCGCGAGTATATCCTGGATATGGATGCGGACAAAATCAAATATCCGAAGGACTATCTGCGGGAATGTGCTAAACGCGGGCTCATAGGGCTCAGGGTTCCAAAAGAATACGGTGGACGGGGACTGACCTGGGAAGACGATATTATTGCGTTGGAAGAAATCTGCGTTAACGGCTATATGTTTGGATGTACGTACGGAGTTACCGGAGATGTTGTGCCGGAAGCCATCGTACATTACGGAACCGAAGAACAGAAGAAGAAATTCCTGCCCCCCATTTGCAAAGCAGAGAAATTTGCGGCCGAGTGTTTAACTGAACCTCGCGGCGGGTCGGACTTTTTCGGTTCCACTACCTATGGCAGAAAAGACGGCGACGATTTTATTTTGGACGGACAGAAACGTTTTATTGTTGGCGGAGAGGGCGCCGATTATTTCCTGGTTTATGCTAAGACCAATCCGGAAGGCAAACCCAATAATTCCATGACCTGCTTCATGGTGGAACGGGAAATGGGAGTAAAAACCGAATATCTTTACAATTTAATGGGATGCCGGGGCGGCGGTACCGCCAGAGTTGTCTTTGATAACGTAAGGGTTCCCAAAGAGAATATTATCGGTGAAGTAAACGGAGCTTTCCCGATCTTTTACCAAATGATGATCCCGGAAAGGTTGGGCACCGCTGCCATGACTATCGGCGCCGCCCGTCCCGCTCTGGAAATCGCTACCGACTATTCCCTGAAGCGCAAAGCTTTTGGACAGACCATCAGCAACTTCCAGGGAGTCAGCTTCAAAATTGCTGATTCGGCCGCCAAACTTGACTGCTGCCGCAGCTTTATGTACACTACCGCACGTGCCGTCGATTCCGGCGCGGATCCCAATCTCTGCCGGCGTTTAGTCTCCGAAGGCAAAAAATTAGTCACCGAGCAATGCTGGGATGTAGTCAACCTTTGCATGCAGGTAATGGGCGGTATCGGTTATACGGACGTTTATCCGGTCGAAAAAATACTGCGTGACTTGCGGTTGTCCATGATCTGGGTGGGCAGCAATGAAATCATGAATGTTATTGCCCAGCACGAGTGGTATACGGAAAGAAAGAAAGAATTGAAAAATAATACCACCAAGCGGGACAGTGAATTCGATGCCGCCAGCGCCTACGATGTGGATGAAAAGATCTACGAGTAGAGGGTAAGGCAAACAGCAAGAGATCAGGCACATATAATAAAAAATGGTGTTAGAATCAAATTTTTATGCGGCAAGGAGATGAGACAATGTACGAAAAATGGCAGCAAATGTACAGAGAAAAATTAAAAACTCCTGAAGAAGCGGCGCAGTTGATTATAAACGGTGATAAAATATCACTGCCGACCGCCAACGGTACTCCCAGAGTATTATGGCAAGCGATTGCCAAACGGATAGCCAACGGGGAACTGCAGGACAGTGAACTGACGGTGGGATTAAACCTCAACGCTCCCTTTTTGTGTACACCGGAGGTTGCCACCAAAATCCATTATCGGGCTGGTTATATAAGTCCCTTTGAACGCCCGCTGGCGCAGAAGGGTATCCTTGATCCATGGCCGGCTAGATTTTTTGATATACCTCGTTCTCTGATGGACAGCGATTACAATGTGGTCACTATGACTGCCAGTCCGATGGACGAACACGGCTGGTTCAGCTGCGCGCTGAACTGTACCCACAGTTATTCTCTGACCAGGCGGGCGATAAAGCTGGGAAAACCGATGAAGATATTCCTGGAAGTCAACAAAAATGCTCCCCGTGTATACGGCCATAACCATTTCCATATTTCAGAAGTGACCGCCATCAATGAGGCGGATTGGGACTTGATTTCCCTGCCCCGGGCTGAGATCACCAAAGAGGATGTTGCCATTGCCGGTTACATCGCCGAGCAAATCCCGGATGGAGCCTGTGTGCAGCTAGGTATTGGCGGCCTGCCCGACGCGGTCGGCAAACAGTTGGTGCATAAAAAAGATCTGGGCTGCCACACGGAGATGATCGTTGACGCTTATCTGGACCTGTATAAGTCGGGGGCGCTGACCAACCGCAAGAAAACCTTCATGGAAGATAAAATGGTAGGCAGTATCGTCATCGGGCAACCGGACTTGTACAAATTCGTAGATGAGAATCCGGGCGTTGAGGTCCACGGTATCGACTTCTGCGCCGACCCGGCCAATATCGCCAGGCACGATGATTTTATGGCCATCAATGCCATAACCGAGTGTGACCTGGGCGGACAGTGCATTTCGGAATCAATGGGCATCGTGCCTTTCTCAGGCATAGGCGGGCAGGCCGACTTTGTCCAGGGTGCCTGGCAGTCCAAAGGCGGCAAAGCCTTCCTGGCGCTGTATTCAACCTATACCGATAAAAAAGGCGAACTTCATTCCAAGATATCGCCGGTGGTTAACGGTTGGGTAGGCATCACCCGCTGGGATGTACAGTATCTGGTGACGGAATACGGCTGTGTTTATATCAAAGGAACCAGTATGCGCGAGCGGGTAGAAAGAATTATCAGCATCGCCCATCCTGATTTCCGCGACCATCTGGTCCACGAAGCCAGGCGGCTGAATCTGATCGATTCCGCCACAGATATCAATATCAAAAATATGCGCAAGGAAATTTAAAACCGAAGCAATTAAATGAACGGCAATTTGAAAGGCCAACAGAGAGATGTTCCCTCTGTTGGCCTTTGGTCTGTGGGCCTTAACATCGCCATTCCATGGGTATGGTAATCCGGGCTGGTTCAAATATCGATTGTGGACGGATCGCTGGGCGAGGCAATCACTTGCCACTCCTGTTCCCCCGGATCAAATTCCGCCATCTCAGCCATGGGGATCTTCCAATACTTTCCCCAACCGGTAACGGCAACTTCTCCGTTTTTCAGCAATATTTCACCGGTACCCTCGAATAATTTGCGGGTATCCCTGGTGGTCCGGGCAATCACCCGCAGCACCTCATCCAGTGGGACCGGCTTTTTGTATTTCAAATTTAATTCCACCGTCACCCCAAATAGCTGTGGTTGTTTGACCATAATCAGCCGGCCGATGGTTTCGTCCAGAATGGCCCCGGCTATGCCGCCATGCATCCTTCCCGGATAGCTTTGATGCTCTTCAAGAGGCTTAAATATGGCCACCAATTCACCGTTCTCCAATTCATAAAAAAAAGCTTTCAGCCCCAATTCGTTCTGCATGCCGCAAACCAGGCATTTTTTAGTGTTTTCCTGTTTTTTGATAACCTTGTATTCCATATTGATCTCCTTTTTACGAATGACCAGGCTTGCCACCCAGGATTTTAAACCATACCATAAGCTGTCGGCTATATTGTCA
>DATMYB010000234.1:0-4417 GCA_035561215.1 Syntrophomonas sp.
TCGCAATACGTCCAGTATTGCGATTGACGACCCCTTGCTCTGCAGAAATTTCCCTCGACAAATAATATGCGGACTTAGGATTGACAGAGTACTAGTGTACCGTATCACTCACATTTCGGCAAATGACTGGTCTGAATTTCCATCTGCTATGTTGTCGTCGCTCACCATAGCTACGGCTATGCTGAGCGACGACCCCTTGCAGGCTGAAAATTCATCCTGCGTCCTTTATCCAAAAGTGAGTGAGCCAGTACACTAGCTCCGGGATATGCTAAAATAAATTCTGGAACCAGGGAGCAAATTCCTTTATATAGAACAAGAGAGGTTAACCGGATGATATATTTTAACAACGATTACTGCGAAGGTGCGCATCCGCGCATCATGGAAAAGCTGCTGGCCACCAATATGGAACAGACCATTGGCTACGGTGAGGATCGCTACTGCGTGCAAGCCGCCCGGTTGATCAAAGAAAAATGCCGGCGGGACGATATCGACGTGCATTTCCTGGTGGGCGGTACCCAGACCAACTTTACCCTTATTGCCGCCGCCCTGCGCCCGCATCAGGGTGTAATTTCAGCCGACACCGGGCATATTAATGTGCATGAAAGCGGAGCCATCGAATCTACCGGCCACAAAGTGCTGGCAACTCCCAGCCTCGACGGCAAGCTGACCGCCGCCCAGGTGCGGCAGGTTTGCGCCGATCATTACGAAGACTCCACCTGCGAACACATGGTGCAGCCCAAACTGGTGTATATCTCCAATCCTACCGAAGTCGGCACCATCTACAGCCGGGAGGAATTGAGGCTGCTGCGGGATGTCTCCCAAGAATTCGGGCTGCTGCTCTATATGGACGGAGCCAGATTGGGCTACGGATTGTGCGCCCCCGGCAACGATTTGGATTTGCCGGCTATCGCCGACCTTTGCGACGCCTTCTATATCGGCGGCACTAAAGTGGGAGCGTTGTTCGGTGAAGCCTTGGTCATCTGCAATGATGGGCTGAAAAAGGATTTTCGTTACATAATCAAACAAAAGGGCGGCATGCTGGCCAAGGGCCGGTTGCTGGGACTGCAGTTTACGGCCTTGTTCGAGGATGATCTTTATTTTGCCATATCCCGTCATGCGGATGAAATGGCGCTGCGGATCAGACAGGCTTGCAGCGCCAAAGGATACGAGTTTTTCATGAATTCGGTCACCAATCAGCAATTTCCGATCCTGCCCGATACCGCCCTGGAGAAACTGAGTCAGGATTTCGTCTGGTCCGACTGGCAGAGAATCGACGCGGCCCGCAGCGCGGTTCGCTTCTGCACCAGTTGGGCAACGCTGCCCGAAAATGTGCAGCGGTTGGTTGACGCCATCGAAAAAACATAGGGCCGGTGTCGGGATTAAACAGATTCACGAGCAAGACTGATCCCCCGGCAAAAAGCTGATTTAATCCGGTTGAATGTATAAACATGAAGGAGCACTTGGCGCAGTCTGGCCACGGTTTGTTTATACATTCAACTAACGGTTATAAAATTTTACAGAGTAATCAAGACATAAAAAATGCACCATAAGGAGGGATTCAATATGTTCATCATCGGCTGTCATCTGTCCGCGGCCAAAGGCTACGCCCATATGGGAAAGGAAGCCGTAAGTATCGGCGCCAACACCTTTCAGTTTTTTACCCGCAATCCCCGCGGCAGCAAAGCTAAGGCCATTGATCCCAAAGACGTGGCCAAATTTTTGGAATTAGCGAAGGAAAATCAACTGCACACCATTCTGGCTCATGCCCCTTACACGCTCAACGCTTGTTCAGCCGAGCCGAGAACAAGAGAGTTCGCGCTGGAGGTTATGACCGACGATCTGCTGCGCATGGAATATACTCCCGGCAATTATTACACCTTTCATCCCGGCAGTCACGTAGGACAAGGCATCGAGCGGGGCATAGAAATGATTGCCGATCTGCTCAACGCCATTCTCCGGCCGGAGCAGACCACCATGGTGCTGCTGGAAACCATGTCCGGCAAAGGCAGCGAGGTGGGGGGCAAATTCGAAGAACTGCGACAGATTTTCGACCGGGTGGAACTCCAGGATAAGCTGGCCGTCTGCTTGGATACTTGCCATATATACGATGCCGGTTACGATATCATCAACGATCTGGACGGCGTACTGGCGGAATTTGACCGGATCATCGGCCTCCACCGATTGCTGGCGGTGCATCTGAACGACACCAAAAATCCTTTTGCCAGCCACAAAGATCGCCACGAGAAAATCGGGGAAGGTTCGCTGGGAATAGAAACCATCAGCCAGGTTATCAACCATCCCCGGCTCAGACATTTGCCCTTTTTCCTCGAAACCCCCAACGAACTGGAGGGATACGCGGCGGAGATCAAAATGCTCAAAGCCGCTTATCAGGAATAGAAACAGGAACGGAGCCGGAAACATGTGCCTGATATTATTTGCTTATGACTGTCACCCCCGTTACTATCTGGCGGTGGCGGCCAACCGGGATGAATATCATAACCGTCCCACGCTGCCGGCCTCTTTTTGGCCGGAGCATGATTACGTTTTGGGCGGCAGGGACTTAAAGGAGGGCGGCACCTGGATGGGAGTGACCACGGTTGGGCGTTTTGCCACCCTGACCAACTACCGCGACCCGGCCACCTTTAATCCCCAAGCCCGTTCCCGCGGGCAACTGGTCCAGGATTATCTGACCGGGGAGCTCGTGCCGCAGGATTATATCGGAACTTTCGCGGGACAGGATGCGGACTTCAACGGGTTCAATCTGCTGTTGGGCAGCCGGAAGGAAATGTACTGCTATTCCAACCGGGATCACCGAATGCAACCGGTGGAGAGCGGAATTCACGGTCTCAGCAACAGTCTGCTGGACGACCCATGGCCCAAAGTGGAAAAGGGCAAAAATATGCTGGCGCAAATCATGTCCCATGAAGAGATCGACCCGGAGGAGCTGTTTGCCATGATGGCGAACCGGGACCCGGTACCTGATCAGGAACTGCCCCATACCGGCGTCAGTCTGGAAATGGAACGGATGCTGGCGCCGCTTTTCGTTCAGAACCCCACCTACGGCACCCGCGCTACCACCGTTCTGCTGATAGGACGGGACGGCCAGGTCCGCTTCTGGGAGCGCAGCTTCCCCCCCGGAGAAATAGACCGGTGGAATGGAGTCCACTACGAATTCGTCCTGTAACCCAAACAAAAATTACGTTCTTTTTGTTTGGGTTTTGGCGAAAATCATAGGTTGGTTAGTTGAATGTACAAACATTCCGTCGCCAGACTCAGTGTCAAGTGCTCCTCCATGTTTATACATTCAACGCGAAAATCCAACGGGGGGACGTTCTTTTGGTTTGGTTTTTTCTCTAACCCAACAGGGGGAGAACGATCTCCTGATCATTTTTTAAGATTGCGGCGGTTCAATGCTCTTCATTAAAGGTATAATTGGTTTTTATTATCAACGGGCTGTTGTAGTATAAGCTAATCTCGCGACTTTTTGTAATGCCGAACGCCTGCCACATGGCTGTAACATATTCATATACCGAATTCGGATTAAGCTCAGCGGGTATAGAAGGCAGCGCTTTTATCCTTTCCTGCAGCCGGATAAAACTATTGCGCCCTTCATATCCGGCGATTGTCTCCTGCCAATAAGACTGCGGTAAGCGTTGCCGGGTAGCAATGGTTCTAACGACAAAGTAATCTTTACCTACGGAGAGCGGATTTTTCGAGTATTTTAATAGTTCCTGCCGGTAATCGGTTGCGATCCTGCTATAAATCACCGGGTTAAAAATATTTATATCTTTTAAAAGTCGGTCAATTATTGGGTGAATGAGGATGACATGCATATGGCTCGCCAATTCAAAAAGGGAAAGCATTTCCGGTGATTTCCAATTTTCCGGCGCTAGCCACGGCATAGGGAAGCCTAATATGCCATGGAGATAAAGATGGGCAATTTCGTGGGCAATATCCGTCAATAAAGCCTTGGGTCCAATGATCAGGGTAATCACATATTCTACAGGATTTCCCGTTTCGGTTGGGTCAATGACGGAACCTACATAGTCCGGGCGATCCCATTGTATACCGGTTAGCGCAGCATATTCCTTGAGAGAGCAAGGCTGAATGATGCAATTCGTTAATGATTGCCGGGTTTTATCCCAGAGATCAACCAATTCAGATCTGGATTCGATTTGCTTTAAAGCTTCGGATGCTTTAAAATAATGCATTTCACAACGCCTCCCAACGCAGCCTAAAGACAGAAATACTCCTGTCTTTGCAAACAGGAGTTATCAGCTTTTGCATTTCGCCAGGCAGGCGAGGTGAACTCCATCACCTTTATATATTTTATTAAAGAAATAGTACTTTAAATTTATTCAAAAGTAAATAGAACGTTTAGGCTATTCGCTTAGTACTCTGTCAACCCTAAGTCCGC
>DATMYB010000235.1:0-4526 GCA_035561215.1 Syntrophomonas sp.
CGATAATGCTTCATTATAATACAGATCCGGCTTCCTTCCATGTGAAAATTTTGTCATGCCCACTTTTAGTCCCATTTTGTTAGGAGATTGTTGCAAAATGGGGTAAATCAGGCTTTTTTCTCATTGCTTCCAAACAAGCTGTTCCTGGCTTTTTTGTATGGCACAACACTCCCTGATCTGGTAATCTATGATGCAGATGGTAAAATCATTACAGTGCTTGGAGTTGCTAAAATGCCGGCTTTGGAAACTATCGGAAATTTTCTTTTACTTTTTACCGCGATAAGCTGCATGCTGCTTATCGTTTTTCTGGTCCTAAAATTATTCGGGAAGCAGAAAACGCTGGACAATAAAGCGGAGTTCAGTATCGTCGTGGCTCTTTCCAGCGCTGTGGCTCTGTGGGCCCTATTCCATGTTAACGAGCATCCCGCCTCTCCATGGATTTTCCAAGGTATTTCTCTCAGTCTGGTAGCTTTTTTCTTTGCCTGGTATGTCAGGCTCCTGGCCGCGCGAAAAAATGCCCGTTTTTATAAAGCTCTTATTTTCTATGCATCAGCCCTTTTGACCATCCTCAACTTATTTATGGTAATGTCCTTCGACCTCAGCAATCCCTGGTGGAGAGTAGCATCCGTATTATGCTCGGGCCTGGTTATCATAGTAAATACCATAGTAATCTGCCGCCTAAACCAGCTCAATCTGATTCTCTTCTATAAGTTTGTACCGGCTTTCCTTTATTCCGCTTTAACCGTCTTCTTTGTATCCTACTGCCTTTATTTAATAAACGGTAATAGTATCAGCCGGATCATCTATATCGGTACGGTCTTTTGTATGGTTATCATTCTCTTCACCGACACGATGGATCAGCTGTACTTCTTCAATACCCGCAATCTTAACCAGCGCATCGACCTTCTGCAAGAGGAATACGCGGCTGAGATGGAGATGGTCGAAGACGTAGTCATTTCTCTGGCCCGCACCATTGATGCCAAAGATCGTTACACGGAGGGCCACACCGAAAGAGTTAGCCAGTACTCGGTTTTTCTGGGTGAAAAGGTCGGTCTAAATGAAAAGCGCCTGGAAATCCTGCGCATGGGAGCCTTAATTCATGATATAGGAAAAATAGGCATCGATCAGGACGTTCTCAACAAACCGGGGCAATTAAATGCCCGGGAACGTAAACATATTGAAACTCATCCGCTTTTGGGTGAAAAGATATGCACACCCTTGAAAGCCTTCAAAGACGTCCGCAGCATCATCAGAAGCCATCATGAGAAATTGGACGGCTCCGGCTATCCTGATGGTTTGATAGGCGATGCCATTAACCTGGAAACCCGCATAGTTACAATCGCCGATATTTTTGATGCGCTGACCACCGAAAGGTCTTATCGCCAGGCCCTTTCTATCGAAACCGCCATCGCCATCATGAGGGAAGAAGGGGATGCCGGCAAGCTGGATGCTGAACTTATCGCTCTTTTCGAAATAGTTTTGAGTGATATGGGCTTGCTGAGCTAACCCTGAAAGCTCCCGCAACGCGCGCCCTTTCCCTTAATTCTTTAGACGTTCTTCCTCACATCGCGTAACCTACTTTCTTCAATCATCATGTCATATGAAAATTAGGCCGCATAGATAGACTATCCGCCCGGGAAAAATATATTAACCGGTAGGAAAGGAGGCAAGCATATGTTCGGAAAAGTTAAATGGTACGATAATGCGCGAGGATTTGGGTACATTGAAAGCGAGGACGGTTCAGATCTGTTCTTTGACCGCACAGCAGTGTTTTATAGCGGACGCGTCGCTCTCAGCCACGGCATGCATATCGAGTTCGATTTAGCCAAAAGCGGCGGCAAAGACCGGGCTATCAACCTGCATGTCCTGGCCTGATGAGCCATAACGGCCTGCACCCATCACCAGCGGGGACGAACGCTTTAGTACAACATTCGGTATATTGTGTTCATAAGTTGGAGCAGATTTTTTTGAAGTACAAGGCGGAGGAGTGAGTAATACTGGACGTATTGCGATTGACGACAACGCAGTAATTCGGAAAAAGCTGCCCAAATTATGGGCGCAAATATACGGAACGTTGTACTAGTACAACGTTCCGTATATTCGTCCCCGTATTGACCGGTGCGCTTTAGGCCCTGAGGGTCGCAACCAGTCTGCGCGGATCAAGGAGTATATCAAGCGCATCATTAATATCGGCTACCACCAGGTCAGAACGCAGCAAAGCCTCACTGCAACATCCCTCCCTGCCCATTACAGCTATGGCCAGGGCTGCCTCTTCCAGCATTAAAACATCGTTGCAACCGTTGCCAATAGCTGCTGAACGCTCTTTACCCAGTTTGATCATATAATCCCTTTTGTCAACTCCGCCTGTTTCAGCGTTTACCCGAATGAATTCCAGTCCCAGGGCGTCAGCCGTGGCCTGGGCTCTGCCATAGGTGTCGGCCGATAATAAATAGATGGCCAGTTTTTTTTTCAAGGCCTCAATGCGATCGGCTACTCCGTTTATCAATTCGCCGTCAACCGTCAGGGTTCCATTGATATCGAGTAGAAGACAGCCAAGCCTTAGAGTCCGGTTTCTTCCCGGAAGGTGGACTTCAATCATTTTTATCATCCTTCCACAATTTTACTGAATATTTCAATCGCGCCTGAGCAAAATATACTCAAGAAGCCAGAGATACTAAAAAGTGAGCTAAGTCCCTTAACCACAAGGATAAATCTTAGCCAGTAACCTTACTACAAATAAGGTTGCAACCAAGTAAGTATCTCTGGCTTCATTTTTGATGAAAATTTCAGGTATAAAAAAAAATCTGGTGAGCACAATAGTAATATTAATCAGCAGCAAACGGTTAAGAGCTTAATAAGTCCCTGTTTAAGGATAAATCTTATTAACTGACCGGCAATTAGTATTGCTTTGCTGCTGGTTTTTATGAATATCCGTTGGCGGCTCAATTGAGGCGTCAACGGATTTTTTTAAGCGAAGCCGCCAGATAGACAACTGCAAACAGCAGCGGAGAAGCCAGCACATAATAGTAATAAAGGGGGTAGGAGCCAGATGTGGGGGCATTTAATAGCGACCACCAAGGCAGCAGGGGCGCGGTCCAGAATTGCATGGCAAATATGGCGTAATCATCCAGATTGGCAAAGGTAAATTCCGCCAGCACATAGATGCTCATAAACAGAGCCGGTCCCTGCCATAAAAAAACCACGGAAGATTTTTGTGCAATGGTCATCTCCGAATGAAGGCGGCCTTCTGCTATCAATACGATGATATAGAGCAAAGCGAGCAGAAGATCCAGGCCGGGAAAGAAGGTGCTCAAAGAAACCGCACTAAAAGCAAAGATCTGTATAAGGTAAAGTCGCCCTGCCGCTCTTACTATTTTCATAGGCTAAAGCTCACGGATCACAGTCACCCAGGAACTGCGGTAGAAAGAATCGGGCGTAACCCAGATGTCATTGCCGCTATCCAGATCCACTCCCTGAACCGCATAGGCTTTCCACATGATTTTAGTGCAGTTCCAGATGCGATCACCCGGCTTAAAGGCAATAGGATAAAACAGAGCGCCCCTTTTGCTCATAATGTATTCTACTGCCTTTTGTTTAATTTCCGGAGCGGCATTTACTTTTAAAAGGCATACCTGGCTATAGGAATGAAAGTGCTGCACAGGTGAAATCAGGACGCCTACCTCGGCATAGGCCTCCGCCACCTGATCATTGCCCAGATAGATGGCGGCATGCGAAAAACGCCCGTAGGCGCAGTCCGGATAGCCTCCCAAAACCAGATCTCCCGGTTCCAGCCCTTCGAAAGACATCCGGTTATTATAGAAACCGGCCAGTCCAAAACCTATGTTACCCTGTTGGGCATTGTGCAGATAAGTCTTAAGAGCTCCCTCCGGATTGGCAATGGCCTCCTGATTTTGAACAGCCGCGGGGATAAGCAGCAAAACGGTCAGTATCGGAAACAGCCCTATGATAAAGCGTGATCTCCAATTAACAGGTTTCTGTTTCATACTGCATCATCGGTTAAAAGCTTTTGCTTTACCATCCTCAATACATCAATTTCGCTGATCAACCCTACCAGAGAGCTTCCCTCCAAAACCGGCAGGGCACTGATCTTGTGGGTGATCAGCTCGTCAATCGCCTCGGTCAAATCAGCTTCCGGGGTGGTGGTCCACAGTTTTTTGGTCATGATCCAATCAACCGGGGTTTCGAGAATAACCTCCTGGCGGCGCAAGGCAATTTCTATATCGTGCTGGACAATCATTCCCAGCAGCCGCCCCCCTTCGACCACAGGAAGGCGCCTGATATTGTATTCTCGCATTAGCCTTAAAGCATAGTCGATAGATTTTCTACTATCAACTGTAATTAACTCAGTGGTCATCAAGTCTTTAACCTTCATCACAGCACCCCCTAATAATTCCAGTTTATCATATGTTTACTCAGATCAGCAGTAACTAAGATACCCCTAAAATGATAATCAATTGATTCATGCCAAAAGTTTACCGCTAAAGGATAAATTGAACGAACTGTAC
>DATMYB010000236.1:0-5277 GCA_035561215.1 Syntrophomonas sp.
GAATTGTTTTGTGTCGAATTTAAAAGCATTAATAATTATTTTGGGGTGAATAGATGAATTTCGCTGAAGAATATCGCCGCAAGCTGGTGTCAGTGGAAGAAGCCTTAAAACACATCAAAAGCCATGATGAGATCGTCTGCAGTCTGGCCTCCTGTGAACCAATGACCCTGCTGAGCCAACTGCACACCATCAAGGATCGGGTAGAGGACGTTTCAGTAGTCAACGCCATGATGATGGGTAAATACGAGTTTTTTACCAATCCCGACATGGCCGGCCACTTCCTCTTAAACAGCTGGTTCTTTACTGAAGCCCCCCGCCAGGCTCATCCCATCGGGAACGTATCCTATATCCCCATGCAGCTGCAGGATTTCAGCTCCAAACGAATGGCTTGCCGACCTCCCAACGTGTTTTTCGGCTGCGCTTCACCGATGGACAAACACGGCTACCTGTCTCTCTCGTTGTCTACGGTTATGGAGAAGGATTTTGTAGAAGCAGCCGATCTGGTGATCATGGAAGTAACCCCTCGCCTGCCGCGCACCTTTGGCGACACCAATGTTCATATTTCCCAG
Organism: Syntrophomonas sp.; assembly: GCA_035561215.1. Lineage (GTDB taxonomy): Bacteria > Bacillota > Syntrophomonadia > Syntrophomonadales > Syntrophomonadaceae > Syntrophomonas_B. The sequence goes on from DATMYB010000236.1 coordinate 570, forward strand.
ATCGATTACATAGTGGAGACCAGCCGGGAGCTTCCCGAGGTGAAGCCCCCGGTGTTAAACGAGAAGGACCTGATCATTGGGGCCTATGCGGCTGATATGGTTGAAGACGGTTCAACTATCCAGATAGGGTTTGGCAGCATCCCCGGAGCGGTGGGGCAGAGCCTCAGCGATAAAAAGGACCTGGGCATTCATTCGGAGATGTTTACGGACTGTATATTGAACCTGTATGAAGCGGGAGCCATCAGCAACCGTAAGAAAACCCTGTGGAAGGACAAGTTTGTCGCCGACGTGGCTATGGGGAGCAGGCGCCTCTATGATTTTTTGGATGAAAACATGGCGGTTGAATTCCACCGGGGCAGTGTAGTAAATGATCCTTCGGTAATCGCCCGCAACAACAAGATGGTATCCATAAATTCCATGCTGCAGATGGACCTGACCGGGCAGTGCTGTGCGGAATCAGTGGGTCCCAAACTGTTTAGCGGCACCGGCGGGCACAAAGAGTTCGTAGCCGGAGCGCAGCGCTCTCCTGGAGGCAAGTCTATCCTGGCCTTTTACTCCACAACCAAAAACGACACGATTTCACGCATAGTACCGTTTTTTCAACCCGGAACCGTTGTCACCACTTCCAGGGTAGATGTGGATTATGTCATTACCGAATACGGAGTGGCCCACCTGCGGGGACGGTCCCTAAGGGAAAGGGTAAAACAACTGATCAATATTGCCCACCCCCATTTCAGGGACTTTTTGAAGGGTGAAGCGGAGCGGAATATGATATGGTAAGTGAAAGCCTGGCATCAAAAATCCCGTAATATTTCCAAAGGTATTTCGCTTTAGATTTTGGAATAGTTAAATCATCGGGCTACAGCGTTCACTTATATGGCAGGAGTCGTAGTGAGGATTTGAACGGTTCCATGTCTTTTGTCAAGCTACCCGGGGGAGATGAATAAATTGAAAAATAACCGTATTTTAGCTTCTTGGCTCGTGTTTTCCCTTTTTGCCCTGGTTCTTTTTATCCCCGGTCAGGCCCTGGCCACAACCTCGGTATCTATTAAAGGCGGGACTATAGTATCTGTAGAGAACGGGCGTACCGCCGGGGATCTTCCGGCTGTCAAAGGAATGCAACCGGGCGTTCTCAAGGCCGGTGCAGAAGTCGTGGTTTTGATTGAAATGGATCAGATGCGAATTTTGATTACCAACGGAACCTTTGTATCTGATTCGGGTGAAATCACCTACATAAGAGACGGAGAAGATGCCCCGGCAGAACCGGTCACCCTGATCGTCAACGGCGTCGCCCTTCACCCGGACGTTCCTCCCCAGATAATCAACGGGAGGACCATGGTACCGGTTGCCACTATAGCCTCTGCCCTCGGGCTTTCAGTGAATTTTGACAGCGCCACCCAAACCGTAATCGCCACCGACGGCGATATCATCCTCAAGCTGCTTATAAACGGCAAAGCCTATAAAAACGGCGTCCAACTGCCGATCGATGTGACGGCCATGATTAAAGACGGGCGAACCCTGGTTCCGGCAGCCTTCATAAGCACCGCCTTTGGGGCCCGGGTGTCCTGGAATGGAGGCACCCGGACGGTAAGCATAAACTATCAGAAAGATCAGGCGGGAACCAATCGCCAATAATAACGAAAGTCTTGCCGGGGGGCCATCCGGCCCCTCAGTTTTCAGTGATTTTTTGAATTTTAATGGATTTGAGAAGCGATATTTTTATATCAATAAGGCCGGGTACGGAAGGAGTCTCTCCGCGATCATCGGGTCACTCTCTCCCAGTTGTCATCAATTATCCTGGCCATCAGTTCTTTTCCTTCAATATCCAGGTGAATACCGTCAATACCCCAGTGGGAAGACAGCTTGCGATCAGGGCCGACAAAATAGGGCTCAATATCAATACAATATGGCTGCTTGCGGATAAAGTCGTTTACATCTGCGAGCTTTTCCTGCCAGTCGGGTACGGTTCCTTGTTTGAAGGTCCTTTGGATGTTCTCCGGATTGATAGGGGGCAGGGTGAGAAAAACCGGCCTTATGTCATTTAATAAACACTGATCGCGGATGGCGGCCAGGTCTTCAATAACATCGCTGGCCGGCACATCGGCGCGCAGGCTGTTGATGCCATCCATAATGATCAGGTACCGGGGATGAAAGGGCAGAACATCGCTCTCAAACCGCTTCAGCATGGTCTCCGTAGTATCGCCGCTAAACGCCAGATTCATGGTCGGAAATGACAGGTAGGTCTGATAGCTGTATTCACAGTCAGCCGGGGAATAGGAAATAGCTCCTCCGCCATGGGTTATACTGTCTCCCATGGTGGCTGCATAGCTGCCCGCCTCCAGTGAAACGGTAAATTCCTCCGGATCGGAGAAAACGCCTACCGGCTCGCCGCGCTCGTCAAGACCCCTTACCCGCCAGTAATAAGTCCCGGGCTCGCTTAAAGCCTCTTCATCATAGCATTCGAAGGCGCCTTTAACCGTTAGCATCCTGAGTTGATGCCGGGAAGGCGAGATTCCATCGGGATTTTCCGGAGGCGCGTCGGTCAATTCCACTTCATATTGTACGGCGCCGTAAACGGGAAGCCATGAATACACCGGGTATAGAGGCATGGGCATATTGGCCTCCCTATAACCGGTATTGGAAACCGGTTTTAGTACCTGGGTCAAATTGTGATCCATATATAAAGGTGCCGCGTCGGAAAAAACCCCGATCGGTGTTCCGTCCCAGTTAAGCGCACGCACTCTCCAATATAAATGGCTGCCGGAATAAGAGGATAAATCAATGCTGTAACCATTGGTAAATACATTTCGGGAAGAGTAATACTGGTAGACAGAGGGGGAGATGCCGTTTGGATTTTCCGGTTCCCTGGTTAACAGTTCAATTTCATAAAAAACGCTTCCCGGTATGCGTGTCCACTGCAAAAGCGGAATACCAGGAGCCGGGCCATCGTAAGGATACTTGGAGAGCGCTTCCGGTTTGATGTTTAAATTATTTACAGCGGGGGTAGTAGTTGATTCACTCCCGGTTCGCGGCTTTGAATCGGATAACGAGGCCAAACAGGATTTGAGCATGCATTTGAAGGGCAGGTTACTCGCCCCACCTGCATAAATCATAAACCCAAATGCCATTAGAAATAAGATGATTTTAAATCGTCGCATGCTGCATCTCACCTCAAGCAAATCCCTGTGTAAACCCATATTATCACTTTTCGCCGTTTTCATCCGACTAAAATGCCGCAAGCATTCCTCATTTTAAGGTTCATACAAGAGTAAAGCAAAAATTTGTGGCTTTTTCATGAAATATGGGACTTTTGTGTGGTATGCGATGTTTGAATTGCAATCATGATAAATACCCAGGTAACAAGGAATTATGACCAGCGTAACGAACTTTGGTTTACATAATGTTTACATGGTAAACCACATGAAAAAACGGAGAAAAACGATTTCATTTGCACCTAATTCTGCTACATAGTTGAGCCCTGGCCATCATAGTCTCCGGAACTGTTTGTTTTCGTCTATAGAGTCCCTCCGTTAGCGATAAATCGGAGGACGAATCTCGTAGCTGATTACCGGCCCGGAACCATCACTTTTACTTAAGTACAATTCCATACGTCCAGCTTTTCCCGGGAGAAATTTGAGACCGTATATAACAACAACCGAGTCCTGGTTCTTGATCGCGTTTACAAACCCCTTTTCGCTATAGGTACCATAATTGCTCTTGATGTAGGCGCTGTATTTATGAAACTCACTTTCCGGAAGATCGGTTTTCAAGGATTGATCCAATTCGGCAACAAAAGAGGCGTAGTCATCTTGATTGATGGCCAAGAGCATTTTTTCGGCAGTGGCATCAGCCCGGGCCCGCATTTGCGCGTCATCTAATTGGTTGGGGGCGTAATTTAACGCCAGGGCGTAGACACCCGCAAGAAGCAGAACTACGATAATAAACCATTTGTTCACTCGTATCAACTCCTCCACAGTTATTTCATTTATTCATCCATAACATACTTATCGTCAGGGGTCAATGCGCAACACCGGGTGAGTTTATGTTGCCAATCAAAGAGGGCCAGGCGCCAATTGATAAGAAGCGACCAGCTTCATTAGGAGTAAATTCATCCCATTTAGCTTATTTTCAGTTCGGTGATCATCCGTGCACTCTTCCTCTGCTTTGATGACGATGGGTTTGTTTGAAATACGATATAACTAAAATGATGGACGGTATTATGAATTCTAAAGGGATGGCAATGAAGCCAAAACGTTCAAGTCTCAAGAACTGCTTGAAATGGTGGAAGCTAGGGAAGGCATATACTGCAATGAATGCAATTACCAACCCTAATGGTATTATGAATTTACGGTAGGTTTTGGTTTTAAACAATTGTTGGATTGATGTTAAGGCTATGAAGTAAGAGAGAGTAATTGTTATGAAGCTGATACTTATCCATACGAATATGAAGAGCACGTCAAACCGGGAAACTGACGGTAGAAATGTAATTTGTTGAAAGGTTAAAAAGAAAGGGTAATTAATGGCGACAGTCCCGTAAGGCCCTAAAACGGCAACCACTATGACAGCAACGGAGATGGCCACAGCACCCGCTATGGCGAATGACCATAAAAGCGTTTTTTTAGCCCCGGTCTTTTCATATAGCATAGGTATGAGAAAAAGCAGCGAAACGCACAATCCAAAATAGGGCAATTGCAGCATTGCCTCACTT
>DATMYB010000237.1:0-6802 GCA_035561215.1 Syntrophomonas sp.
AATATCAGCTAATAAACTAAGTCTTCTACTATATTTGCAATCTCCCACCAGCATTAGCAAACTGGTGGGAGATTGAACTTCGGGCCAACTTGGCCCGAAGTCAGGCAAACGCCTCCGGGTCGTCCACATCGTCATAGTTGAGAATGTCCTCGTCCTCGTCTATGGCGGTGTCCTCTCCGGGCGCGTCAGCCTCGTAAACGGCATATTGCTCGTCCGGCTTTACCTCCATGCGCCGGTTCACAAGGGAAGAAATATCGAAGCTGTTGCGTTTGTCGGCTTCGGCGGTATATTTGTAGCAAGGGTGCTTTTTCAGGTCATACTTCGGGGACAGGAAAGGCCGGAGGCCGCGAAGCTGTAAAATGCACTTGCTTCCGTCCATTGTGGTCAGTTCGTCTATCGTCATAAGCTCTTTTCCGAGCCGTTGCAGATTTTGACCGTGGCTTTCCTGATTGCCCCGCGTCCGGCTTTCAGTATACATGGAAATGGTTTCTTTCCCCAACGCTTCCGAAAGCTCCTTGACGGTGGTATGCTCCCGGCCTCCCAAAAAAATGACCGAATCCATGTTGCCCATGATGGTTTCGGCGTGGTCTTTATATAACGCTTTGAGTTGTGATTGTGCCTGCAAAAACAGGCACAGGGATATTTCACGGGAACGAATGACGGCCACCAGCTTTTCAAGTTGTGGCACTTGCCCCGTATTCGCGGCCTCGTCCCACAGCACCCGTACATGATGGGGCAAGCGGCCTGAATACTTGTTGTCGGCCCTTTCACACAAAAGGTTGAACATCTGTGAAAAGGCCAGCGCCACGATGAAGTTATAGGTCATATCTGTGTCGGAGATTATGAAGAACGTCGCCGTTTTACGGTCGCCCATGCGGTCAAGCTCCAACTCGTCGTAGCTCATAATCTCCCGAAGCTGCGGAATGTCAAACGGGGCCAGCCGCGCACCGCATGAAATCAGGATGCTTTTCGCCGTCTTGCCGCTGGCGAGCTTATACTTTTTATACTGGCGCACCGCAAAATGATTGGGATTGCGCTTCTCCAGCCCCATGAACATATAATCCACAGCATTACGGAAATTATCGTCATCTTCTTTTACTTCCATGCTGTTAATCATGTCCACAAGGGTATTCATGTTGCGTTCTTCCTCCGGCCCCTCAAAGACGATATAGGCCACAAGAGCGCAGTATAAGAGGTTTTCGGCCTTTGTCCAAAACTCGTCACCCTCCTTGCCGTCGCCTTTAGTGTTGGTAATCAGAGCATTCACGAATTTCAGGATGTCGCTCTCCGTCTTGATGTAGGCCAGCGGGTTATAGTGCATGGATCTTGAAAAGTCGATGCTGTTGAACACCTTGATTTTGTAGCCCCGCTTTTGCAGAAACCTCCCGCATTGGCCCAATATGCCGCCCTTCGGGTCTACCACCACATAGCTGCTGTGCGCCTGTAAAAGCTGCGGGGTAAGCCAGAACCGGGTTTTGCCGGAGCCGGACGAGCCGATAATGCAGCAGTTTAGATTGCGGGCGTTCGCGGGATTCGCGGGCCGGGTATTCATAGTGAGAAATTCAGTCCCGGTGAGTATGACGTTGTTCTTGAAAACGGGGTCGATGAACGGTTTTATATCCTTCACCGCTCCCCACCGGGCGCTTCCATATTCCACATCCCTTCTGAATTTTTTTGCGTTTTTTACCTTGTAGCATATCACCAGCCGGATAATTAAGGCCCCGGCGAGGCCGATCAGCCAATCGAACATGACAAAGCCCGGCGCTATCGTTTCAAACGCCGGGCCGATGGTTTTGATAAGGCCAATCAGCTTTTCCCCGAAGTTTGCTCCCGTCGCGAGGCGGTACGCCGTGCCGAGCTTCACGCAGCACCACAGAATAAACAGGTAGGGGACGTTCGGCAGCACATACTGCCTGATTTTATCTGTCCTCATGCGCCACCTCCCGTTTCAGCTCTTGCTCACGGGGCCGCGACCGCGCTCTTTCCCCAAACTGCTTTAGCTGTTGCAGGATAGAGGGCCGCTTGCTTTTTCCACGGCCCAAGACCAGTTTGGTATATTCGGAAAACGCCGCCGTGATGGCGTCAGCCTGTGCGGACTTAAAAAACAACAGGTATTTCCTCGGCCCGGTTTTATGAAAAGCGTAATCCACGTTGTATTTCCGGGCAACGCGGTCAAAGAGCTTCGTTTCCTCGTCCAGCGGCAGGGCGTTTGTGGCAACGCGGTGGTTCATCAGCTTTTTCACGCTCTGCTTGCCCTGCGGGGTCTGCGCTTTGTGATACTCCTTTTGGATCTTCCGCAAAACCGCTGCCAGCGCCTTTGCCAGCGTTTTTGCGGAGAGCTTCGCTGCGTTTACCGAAATGGCAACCGCCCGGCGTTCTATATCTTCCTGCAAATAATCAACCTCCTTTCATCACTTCGGGCTAAATTTGCCCGAAGTGGTGAATTATTTTCACATTGTTTGGCGTAAATAATTAGGCTATAATTACAGCATCCGATTTGATATTGGTAGTTTGGGGTGAGCCTGCAAATGAAAATAGAAGAAATAGAGTATGACATTCCTGATAAAGCTGTTGATGAGAAGAATTTTAACCTTGAAAAATGGCGTTCCGAGAAACCAATGGATTATCTTTTTGCTATGTATATACTTAATAAAGCCACACATAGTATTGTAAAAAACGAAGTGTTCAAGACAATATACAAAATTACTCGGCTGTACATACCAGACACCTTATTTAAGTATTTTTCACTCACCGACGATATAGATTTGAATGAGCAAAAACTTATCACGTTACAACAGCAACAACTATTTATGTCAGATGCAAAGTATTTGAATGACCCCTTTGACAATAAGGCATATTTTTATAACCACCAAGAGTTAATGAAATATGAGCAATTAGCCATACATGAGGGTAGGATGATTGATGATTTTTCTCTTTTTTCCAAAGTCACATCCTTAACAGCTAATAATGTAAATTCAATGCCCATGTGGGCGCATTATTCAAATAACCACGCTGGGTTTTGCGTTTCTTATGATATGAAGTTTAACTCTCAACTATCTGGCTGCACGTTTCCAATTCAATATGTTGACCAGCGTATTGATGTGACCTCATTAATGGACAAGATAGCACAAGGTACATTTCGAGAGATTGAAAAGCAATCGGCAGAAGGGAAAAAAGAGATACTGTTGGATGATTTGTCGCCCGTGTTTCTTGTATCTCTGCTTGGCAATCTAAAACATATTTCTTGGAATTATGAAAACGAATTCAGGTGTACTATTGGGGCTACTGCAAAAAATGCACCATATATTCCGGCGTGTCCTAAAGAAATATATATTGGCATGAAGTGTTTACCAATGTATAAAGATAGGCTCATCAAAATTGCGCAGATACTACAAATACCAATCCACCAAATGATATTCGATGAATTGAGTTCTGATTACAACTTAATCCCCAAGATGATTTAGAAAATAGTCCTCCAGCTTTGGGAATGGAGGACTATTTTCACTTCGGGCCATTTTGGCGCGAAGTGACTGCACTTCCTCGGTGGTGGAGGGAAGCTTCAAATACTCCCCGTCCAACTGCCCTTCGTTATACCGTCCGAGATTGGTCACGTAGGCATCAAGCATGATCTTTCGCCTTGCCTTGTGTTTTCACGGTCAAAATCCCGTCCAACGTAGTCGCCGTGATGTTTAACCGTCCGGCAACGGCAATATTGTTTTTTACGTCCTCGTCAATATCGCTTCCGCATACGACAAGCACATGCGCCCGGCGCAGAAGGTCGCGGCCCATGTCAATGCCGCTTTTATGTTCCTCCGGGATTGCATCGTTGAGGAAAAGCGGAAGATAGAGAAGCGGGCAGATGGGGGGAAACCCGGCGTCGTATACCGCCCGGCAATACTGCGCCGCCTGTTGGGTATCGGCGCTATGGTCGCCGCTCCATGCGGCGGTGATATATGCTAAAGGTCGTTTCATTATAAAAGTCCTCCGTTCGTGTTGCGCTGAAGGTCAGCTCACCCCCCGCCCGCCCATTCTTGGGCGGGAGCGGCTCAAAGGAATATATATCCCCGTCGCTTGACAGCCTTAAAGCATAACCGGGAAAGCCAGTCAAGAGCATGGCCGCCGCGCGCGGCGGTGCTTCGCACTCTTGACAGGCTTTTCCCGGCTATGCTACCGAATAATTGGCGACGGGGAATATTTTATATCCTTTGAGCTTATCCTGTGCGGCAATCTGTCCCGCTTCATGCTCCGCCGCCTTGCTCTCGGTTACAAGCTCCTCGATTTTTTCAAACGGAACGACCACATCGCCGGGGGCAGGAATGTCAAAAGGCGTGGGCGGTTCAAGTTGTTCTTCGCCTAACTCCCGCAATGCCGCTTCGCCCTCATGGGCGAGTATCGCGGCTTCCTCGTCCGTCAGTTCAGGGGCAGGGGCTTCGCCGCTTTCCGGCGTAGCCGGAATTTCAGGCGCGGATTGGCTGTCAATCCCGGCTTCGGGTTCCACAACGGCCTGTTCCGCGCCGCTTTCAACGACTGCCAATTTGCTTTTCGCCATGCGTATTACCTCCTTCGTCTTAAATGGCATGAAAAAAGGGCCTGATTTTTCCAATCAAGCCCTGTGGGGATAGTGCAATCCCTCCTTTCCACTTCGGGCCATGTTGGCCCGAAGTATCCGCTACACAAACAGAAATACCGCCCCTTTGTCTTCATGGGCGGTATCCTGTGTAATATGATAGCTACATTGTTCAAAACAAAATCGTGGGGTTGGCAAATGATAAGCTGAAAGCCGCGTTTTTGTGATTGTTATTGTATTAGTGGTCACTTATAGCAATCCCTCCTTCTCCGCCATTGCATTATGAGCCGCGTTATTACGCGGTTCATAATGCTTTTTACGGAGTTTTGGGTCTGTCAGCTTACACAACCCACAAAATTGTATTTTACCTGAACGCTCTGCCGCCTATGTCCGCGCTCGTCAGTCTGTTCGTGTATGGCCACTTGGCTGATAAGGCGGAACGCAGTCGTTCTGTCAAGACGGTCGATGGATACGCACTCTTTTATCAGTTCCATCCAGTTCTCCACGTCGGCCTCGTTGCTGTCCGCCTCCTGAACGTTCTGCCGAAGGTCGGCATATTTTTCTTCCAGCTCAGTCAATTCCCGCTCATAATCTGCAAGCATTTTTTTGAACAGGCTTTCCGGCACGTTCCGGCTGATTTTTCCTCGAACAGCCTTTTGCTTGCGTGGATCAATTTTCTTTGCTGGACGGCAAAGTTTGCATGAGGGCAAAGAAATGCTTAGGCTCACCGGTCCTAAAATATTCATACCAGGATTCCAACGTGTTTGATTGAAAAACACCTAAATGCTCTATAATTTGTTTCGCCCATAACAAAGCTCCGGTGGAACTTGCAGTAATAAGGTTGTTATCCGCTACAGATGGCTTGTCTATATAAAAACTTTGCCCTTTATAATTAGGAGAAACCATTTCAAGAAATCCCGGCCCGTTACTGGTATGCGGACGCTTGTTTAATAGCCCAAAGTTGGCAAGCGCAGCGGTAGCCCCGCAGATTGCACACACCGCAGCGCCTAAAGAGAGAAATTCGCTTGCTTTTTCGATGATAGCGCCATGCCTTGGGTCGTTCCATGTATCTGCGCCCGGCAATAGCAACATGCTTGTTTCACGCACAACAATATCATCAACTAAGCAATTGGGCACGATTGTCATCCCGCCCATTGTGTTGATTGGCTCTTTAGAATAACTAACCGTTTTGAGCGGTACACGCTGCTCGCCCTTTTTGAAAAATCGGCCGGAATTCAGCTCCGAAATAACATGCCCCAGTTCCCAGTCGGCTAAAGTATCAAGAACGTAAACATAGGTTGTAAACATAAATTTCCTCCATTTTTATTATGTTTCCTTCTGACTAGGTAGATTGATTGTTTGCTTTTCTATTGTACCGTGTAATTATTGACAACATTATGACAACAATCTATAGTGATAAAAAGAAATTTTGAAAGGCTGCTATCCGATGAAAGTTGACAGGCTTGTTAGCATTATTATGATACTCCTTGATAAAGAGCGTATAGGTGCACAAGAGTTAGCAGATATGTTTGAAGTTTCACCCCGCACAATCTACCGCGACATAGACACTATAAACATGGCGGGTATTCCTGTTTGTTCTGTGCCGGGAGTTGGCGGTGGCTTTGAAATCATGCAGAAATACAAGATTGATAAAAAAGTTTTTTCCACTGCAGACCTTTCCGCTATCCTGATGGGGCTTTCCAATCTTTCTACTATGATACGAGGGGATGAACTGGTAAACGCCCTTGCAAAAGTTAAGAGCTTTATCCCTGCCGACAGAGCAAAAGACATTGAAATAAAAGCAAATCAGATTTACATAGATTTAAGTCCGTGGATGGGCAACAGGAACATACAACCATATTTGGAAATTATCAAAACAGCTTTACAGGAAAGCAGGCTACTATCGTTTGAATATGCAGACCGCTACGGAAATAAAACCGCACGAACAGCCGAGCCGTATCAGGTTGTATTGAAAAGTAGTCATTGGTATTGGCAAGGGTATTGCCATAAAAGAAATGATTTTCGTTTATTCAAACTATCCCGCACATCAAACCTACAAATACAAGAGGAATTTTTTACGCCACGAGATTATCAAAAACCGCAGTTAGATTTTACTGATATTTTGGCAACTATGCAAACAAAAATCAAAATTCGTATTCATAAATCTGTCATGGACAGGGTACTTGATTATTGCACTTATGAATACTTTTCACCAGACGGTGATGAGCATTACAT
>DATMYB010000238.1:0-5589 GCA_035561215.1 Syntrophomonas sp.
CGGAAATATTCCCGGAGAAGCAGCCGGCACCGGGAGACGACCTGGTCGATCGAGATGATGATAATGATACCGGGCTGAAGGCCTCCGGCGCTGCGGAGGAAACCAGGTCGGATGCAGTCGAGGCGGAAGCTGTCGGGGAAGATGACGATACGGAAACGCCGGAAAATGCCGCCAAAGCCAAAAAAGGTATTTTCGAGCGCTTCAAGCTGGGCCTGAGCAAGACCCGGCAGAATGTGGGCGGCAAGATTGACGCTTTGGTCAGGAGTACCCGCAAACTGGATGAGGAATTCTTTGAAGAGCTGGAAGAGATTTTGATCCAGGCAGATGTGGGTATGGATACTTCCCTGGCTTTGGTGGATAAAATACGTACGACGGTCAAGAAGCAAAAAATCAACGATCCCCTCCAGGTGACCGCACTGCTCCAGGACGCGGTGGCAGAGGTGTTGGGCAGCGAATCGACCCCGCTGGTGGTGGCACCGGCAAAACCCACCGTTATTTTGGTGGTGGGCGTCAACGGCGCCGGAAAAACCACCACCATCGCCAAGCTGGCCCATAAATACAAACAGGAACAGCACAAGGTCCTGCTGGCGGCGGGAGACACCTTCCGGGCGGCCGCCATCGACCAGTTGCAGATCTGGGCCGACCGTATCGGGGTGGAACTGATCCAGCATCAGGAAGGAGCCGACCCCGGCGCGGTAGTGTTCGACGCCATCAGCGCCGCCCGGGCCCGTAAGGCCGATATATTGATCATCGACACTGCGGGACGGCTGCAGAATAAAACCAATTTGATGAAAGAAATCAGCAAGATCCGCAAGGTGATTGAAAAAGAAATGCCCTCCGCTCCCCACGAGGTGCTGTTGGTGCTGGATGCTACCACCGGCCAGAACGCCATCAGCCAGGCTCGTATTTTCAGCGAAGCTACCGGCGTATCGGGCATTGTTTTGACCAAATTGGACGGCACCGCCAAAGGCGGCATTGTTATCGCCGTGGCCAGGGAACTGGGCATCCCAGTGAAACTGGTGGGCATCGGCGAAGGGATGGAAGACTTGCGCGAGTTTTCCCCGGAAGTATTTGCCCGGGCTCTGTTCGAGGGCGATGCGTAGACGACCGCAGCCTTTACCCATCGGGGGAACCCACTATAACTGAAACGAATCATGATTGCCGGAAAGGAGACCAAACTATGCCGCAGATTGCTGTTATCGGAGGAACCGGAGTATATGACCCTGCTATATTGGACAATATTCGCGAAGTGAACGAAAATACCCGCTATGGACCGGTGAAAGTCCAGGTGGGCACCTATAAAGGCCTGGAGATGGCTTTTATTCCCCGCCACGGTGCGGATCACAGCGTCGCTCCGCATCTGATCAATTACCGGGCCAATCTTTTAGCGTTAAAACAGTTGGGCGCAAACGTGATCATCGCCACCGCCGCCGTAGGCTCGCTGGAGCAGGAATTTAAGCCGGGGGAATACGTACTGGCCGATCAGTTCCTGGACTTTACCAAAGTCAGGCAGCATACTTTTTTTGAAGGCGGAGAAGACGGCGTCGTTCATTGCGACATGACCGTACCTTATTGCCCGGCCGTCCGCGGGGCGATTGAAAAAGCCGGACAGGAGCTGGGCCTGAAGATCCATAACGGCGGTTGCTACGTCTGTACGGAAGGACCGCGTTTTGAGACCGCCGCCGAAATCAGAATGTTTAAGCAGATGGGCGGTCAGATCATCGGCATGACCGGCGTGCCTGAAGTATGTCTGGCCCGGGAACTGGGCATCTGCTACGGGAATATATCCATCGTTACCAATTATGCCGCCGGAATCTCGGATAAAATTCTTACCCACGCAGAGGTACTGGAGGCTATGGCCAAAGGCATCGGCAGCATCCGTACCCTGATCATGGAAAGCGCTGCCCATATCCCGCCGCACCGGGACTGCGATTGCGGCAGAATTTTAGAGGAGACGAGCGTAGGCAAATGATAGCAACCATTTATCGAGAGGCGGACGCGGTTGTCATTCTGGACCAGAACCAACTGCCGGGCAAGATTGAATATATACGCTGCGAAGATTATCACGTCCTGGTGCATGCCATCAAAACCTTGCAGGTGCGGGGAGCGCCTTTGATCGGCATCACCGCCGCTTACGGTCTAGCCCTGGCGGTGGAGAAAACCGAGGCGGAAAACCATGCTTTGCAAGCATTTTATAGCCGGGTGGAAGCGGAGTTTGCCGCCTCCAGACCCACCGCCGTCAATCTTTTCTGGGCCATACGACGCATGCGCACTGTTTTTGACGGCTGCCAGGGACAAAGCCGGGAGTTGATCTCCCGCCGGTTGATGCAGGAGGCTGAGGGTATGCTTGCCGAAGATATTGACATCAACCGGCACATCGGGGAAAACGGCGCCCGCTTGTTCGAAGCACCGATGCGGATCATGACCATTTGCAATGCCGGGGCCCTGGCCACCGGCGGTTACGGTACCGCCCTGGGAGTGATCCGTTCCATGCAGCAGGCTGGCAATATACGACAGGTGTGGGCCTGCGAAACCCGCCCGGTGCTGCAGGGGGCGCGGCTGACGGTTTGGGAACTGAGCCAGGATAAGATTCCGGTTACCCTGATCACCGATAATATGGCCGCCTATGTAATGAGCCGGGGCGAAGTGGACGCAGTCATCGTCGGTGCGGACAGAATCGCCGTAAACGGCGACACTGCCAATAAAATCGGCACTTACGGATTAGCCGTACTGGCCGCCTATCACCATATTCCTTTTTATGTGGCGGCGCCCGTGTCCACCGTAGATTTTAATATTGATTCGGGACAGGGGATTCCCATCGAAGAACGCAGTCATGATGAAGTGCGCTGCATCCGGGGCGCATGTATCACCCTGCCAGAAGTACAAGTATTTAACCCGGCTTTTGATGTAACCCCCGGAGAATTGGTGACCGCCGTCATTACCGAGAACGGTGTGGCCCGGACACCTTTTTTCTGCTAGTGTAGTACACTGGAATACATTAGAATTTATTTTTTGGAGATGGAAACAAGTGCAACACTTAAAAGAAAGAAAAATGGTGCTGAATACGGCCCAGGAAATCTATAGAGAAAAGATGGTGCCAGGTACCTGGGGGAATGTCAGCCTGCGGGTCAAGGATGAACCGCAGTTTTTGATCACCCCCAGCGGGATGGACTATGAAACCATGACCATCGACGATATCGTCCTGCTTGATCTGGATGGAAACATCGTGGAAGGGAAACGGGTCCCTTCGACGGAGCGGCATTTGCACGCCCGGATTTATCACGAGAGAAACGATGTGGGCGGGATCGTTCACGTCCATACCATTTTTGCCAGCGCTTTTGCGGTGGCCGGGAAGGAGATCCCGGTGGTGCTGGAGGAAACTGCCCAGGTGATTGGACACGCTATCCCGTTGGCGCCTCACGTTCCCTGCGGTACGGAGGAACTGGCCCGGCAGACGGCCCGAACCTTGGGTGCAGGCAATGCGGTGTTGCTGGCCAACCACGGGCTGGTAGGGGTTGGACCCGACATTAAACAGGCTTTGAGCGTATGCCGGGTGGCCGAGAAGACCGCCCAGGTTTGCCTGCTGGCGTCAATGCTGGGGCAGGTCAACGAACTGGGGGCGGAGGACATAAATATTTTGAGAGAGCATTTCGCGGCCTACGGACAACCCAAGGGACGGTAATATTTCCGGAGACAGCGGATTCCATCAGATAAACAGCATGACCGAGGAGGGGGTTTCAGTATGAGCATATTGATAGAAAACGGCAGTATCGTCACCGTGACCGAGTACAATCGGGTACTGGAAAAGGCTTATCTGATCATTGAAGACGGCAAAATCAAATCCATCGGCACCGGTGCGCCGCCGGCGGGCGACTACGACAAACGCATCGACGCCACCAACCGCCTGGTGCTGCCGGGCTTCATCAACGCCCACACCCACGCGGCCATGACGCTGCTGCGGGGCTATGCCGACGACCTGCCCTTAAAGGAATGGTTGGAAACCAAGATTTGGCCTCTGGAAGACCAACTGTGTGGCGAGGATGTTTATTGGGGCTCGATGCTGGCCATGACGGAAATGATCAAATCCGGCACCACCTGTTTCGCGGATATGTATTTCTTTATGGAGCAAACGGCCCGGGCGGTAGAGCAAACCGGGATGCGGGCAGTATTGTCCCGGGGAATGGTGGGACTGGGACCCCAGGCCGAGGAGGCCCTGGAAGACAGCCGAAGACTGGCCGGAGAATGGGCCGGTAAAGGCGACGGGCGCATAACCGTTATGCTGGGACCCCATGCGCCTTACACCTGCCCGCCTCCATATCTGCAAAAAGTCATGGATTTGGCAAAGGAACTCAAGGTGGGGCTGCACATCCATATCGCCGAAACCAAGGGAGAATTCGAGGACATTCGGCGCGATTACGGACGTACGCCGGTAGCCCATCTGGAAAGCCTGGGCTTGTTCGAACTGCCCACCATCGGCTCCCATTGCGTGTACCTGACCGATGAAGAAATCGATATCTTGGCCCGTTATAAAGTGGGCGTGGCTCATAATCCCGAAAGCAACATGAAGCTGGCCAGCGGCATCGCTCCGGTGCCCCAGATGCTCAAAGCGGGCATCGCGGTAGGGCTCGGCACCGACGGAGCTTCCAGCAACAATAACCTGGATATGCTGCAGGAAATGCGCAGTTGCGCCTTCCTGCATAAAGTGAATACGTTGGATCCCACCGCACTGCCTGCCTATCAGGCCCTGGAAATGGCTACCGTCAATGGCGCCAAAGCGTTGGGACTGGACCATCTGGGCATACTGGCGGAAGGCAGTCAGGCCGACCTGATTTTGGTGAGCTTGGAGGAAGCCCATATGATTCCCCGTTACGACCTGATCGCCAACCTGGTTTATTCCGCCCAGGCCGCCGATGTGCAAACCGTTATTATAAACGGCCGGATCGTAATGGAAGACCGGGTAATCAAGACTTTTGACGAGCAGGAAGTGTTGGAACGGGCCAAGCAGGCGGCACAACGCCTGGCGGGAAAAGGTTGAGGACGGATCATTATGCCACTCGTTTGACGGGTCGTACGGGTAGCGCTGATTTCGCTGCGCGCAACCGGTTTAAGCCGGTTTAAGCCCATAAAAATTAACGGAGCAACTGTCTCTGTGGCAGTTGCTCCGTTAATCGCAAGCAAATCTGTAAGCGGAGTTCTGTGTTCGATAGCCATCTATCTTGGCGCCCAGTTGCCTGAACGCTCCAGCGACCGTACCCGGGAACGAGATGGGCCACCTCGATGTTCCCCTATTTGGTCTTGCTCCGGGTGGGGTTTACCTAGCCAGACAGTCGCCTGCCTGCTGGTGAGCTCTTACCTCGCCGTTCCATCCTTACCTCGTAAGAGGCGGTTTATTTCTGTGGCACTTTCCTTAGGGTCGCCCCCACTGGACGTTATCCAGCACCCTGCCCGACGGAGCTCCGACTTTCCTCAGGCACTTGCCATGCCTGCGACTATCCGGTTTACTTGCCTAACTATTATACACAAACTGGTGAAAGTAATCCAGACTATTTTTCACCAGTCCTTACAAATATATAGCAAAAAAAAATAATT
>DATMYB010000239.1:0-3602 GCA_035561215.1 Syntrophomonas sp.
CAATAACGTAAGGGAAATCCTTCATCAGTATTTATATGCAGAACGGAGACTAAGGATTTGTAAGAGATTACGTTTCATTAAACGAAACAAGAGCGGGAGGATGAAAAGATGAAAATCGGAAAAACGGGCCACTCGATACTAAAATTGTGTCACATGCTTTTTGCAGCTATTTGGATCGGCGCGGGCATAAGTCTGTTATTCATAATTATATATGGGCTTATTCCCGGTGATATAAATGGAGTCCTCAAAGCCATGAATATCATCGATATGTTTGTGATCATCCCGGCAGTGGTGGGCTTGCTGGTAACGGGAATTCTTTTCTCGACTTTAACCAATTGGGGATTTGTAAAACATCGCTGGATCGTGGTCAAATATGTGATCAACCTGCTGCCTTTAATATTTGGCGGAGTCGTCATGGCGCCTCCCCTAACCGGCATGATGAAAATTGCCGGCCAATACGGCCAGCAGGCGTTAACTAATCCGGAATTTATTCATTATAAGATGATGTTTTTGGTTCCTTTGTATATATTGATAATCTTGGCTTTGCTGGCCTTCGTTCTTTCTGTTTTCAAACCAGCTTTAGGGCGGAAGGGGTAGAGGAGAATGATTTTGTGTTTAAAGCGGCAATGATGAAAAAAACCGTTAAAGAACTGCGTAAAAATCAGGGACTTACCGCCAGAGAGCTGGCTGACAAGCTCAAGCTGCCTCAGGTTGAGATTTTAAGAGTAGACGAATGGCGTCTGAAAGATGTGCCGCAACCGCTGAAATCCAAACTTTTGCCGGTATTAAAAGGCGATTATACGGATAAAATCCCTTGGCTATAATAGAAACCACCAGTTAAAGCCGAAGGTTTATATTCCGACCTTCGGTCAATGAAGATTCTATTTGCGCTGGAAGTACGCGGTTTTCCTAAGCTGTGTATGGGAAAAATAAAAAGGCTGCAGGGATGTCTGCTGCAAGTGCAGAGAGGAGAAGAGGCGAAAAGATGTGGACGATTCAGAAATTGAAAACCAGGGCCAGATCGGTTTTGAAGGAAGATTACTGGCAGGCGTTTCTGGTCAGTCTGATTATGGCCGTGATTAGCGGAGGCGGCATTTCCGCCCGTTGGAATGGGCAGAGTTCTGATTTACCCATCCAATCCTGGTCGGACTGGTGGTTGTCTTTGCCGGCGCATTTCATCACAATTTTTACCATTACTGGTATATTCGTATTTTTGCTGGTTTTAGCTTTTCACGTTTTCTTTATCCATCCGCTGGAAGTCGGTGCCAGAAAATATTTTGTAGCCGGGCAGCAATATTCGTTTGATTTGAATCATCTAGGCTATTCTTTTCATAAACCCTGCTATATGGACATCGTAAAAACGATGCTATGGCGGTTGTTTTTAAATTTTCTGTGGTTTTTGCTGCTGTTCATCCCCGGTATCGTAGCCATGTACGCCTACCGGATGGTCCCGTATATTTTGGCGGACAATCCCAACTTGGGTTATAAGCGAACGGTCCAATTGAGTGTACAGATGACCCGAGGACACAAGTTCCACATCTTTTTAATGGATCTTTCTTTTCTCGGTTGGCTGCTACTGGGACTGATTGCATTCGGCGTCGGCGTTTTGTTTGTGTTTCCGTATATCAATGCTACCAATGCCGAATTATACTCTGTTCTAAGGCAAGGTGCCGTTAATAACGGGATCATTACCAACGATGAGCTTCTGGGGGCATGCAACCCTGAGCCCCCACCGGTGAATAGTTTGTAGCGGATGGCATCTACCGAACAGGAATACCAACTGTGCAGGCTTACCGGAATGATTACAGGTGATAGGAGGAGCCAACATAGTAGATAATTCAAGAAAAGGTGACAGTGAACTGAAATCTTTCCCGGACAGCCGGATTTCAACAATAGACGTTGGAGAACTGGGGCTGAAAAAGCACCATATAAAAGCGTTGCTTGAAATCGATGTAACGCATGCGCGGGATATTCTCAGGATAATAAAGGGAAGAAATGGATATGGCCTCTCGTTTACAGCCTGGCTTGTCAAGTGTATCAGCACTGCAGTCAGTGAATTTAGAGAGTCTAATGCATTTTTAAAGAATAGTAAGACTTTAATTATATTTAATGATATCCATATTTCAATAACAGTTGAAAAACAATATGACGGGACTAATGTGCCGCTTCCTTACGTTATTCGCAATACCAACAACAAAAGCATAGCAGAGATTCATTATGAAATAAGAAAAGCCAAGCAGGATGCTGCAGAGGATGGAAAGGTTGTAATCGGGGAGAGTTACGGCAAGTTTTCTACAAAACTTTTTTTGTTCCTGCCCGGATTTATTCGCCGGTGGGTATGGAAGTCGTTTTTACTTAAGCCATATATCGCGCAAAAGAATATGGGATCGGTAATGTTGACCTCGGTGGGAATGTACAGTTCTTTTAATGGATGGATCATACCAACGAGTATCCATCCTTTGTGTTTTGCTGCCGGGTCGATTACTAAAAAACCTGGAGTAATTGAAGAAAATATTGCTGTCAGAGAATATTTGAAAATGACGGTGCTTATAGATCATGATGTCATGGACGGAGCTCCAGCGGCAAGATTTTTATCAAGACTGGATGAATTGATGCAGAAGGCGTATGGGCTTGATGAGGAACTACAGTTCTAGTACTTTGTCAACCCTAAGAATTTAAATAAAACCCGTAATACTTTACGGTGGGGGAGGCTACATTATGAAAAATAAATGGCTGCGTATGTTGCTGACGGTATTGGTGCTGTGGGCAGGGATTAGTCTCTATTTTTACGCCCAGCATAAATATGTGGTTCAGGAATATGACCTGAATAGGGCGGTAACAGTGGGGGATACGCGGGTCATCTTTAAGCAGGTGTCCTTTACCAATTACAGTAATAAAACGCGACCGGCACTTGAAGAGTACAACATTCCCTGGTATTTTACAGCGGCCGGCCATCTGCCCGCCTCCATGCAATACCCGTTTATTAAATTTTGTAACTTCTACCGGAGTCCTTATCAAATAAACTCTGACGGGACGCTAAAAGTCAAGGGAATCATTATCTCTCCCGCTCCTTACCGGGATGATGAATCGCCTTTAGATAAAGACATCAGCATCGATGCATATTATGGAAAAGATTCATTTGCCTTAACCAGCCGTCGATTGGAATGGGAATCCAATGTTTGTCTGTTTTCGATGTCTGATGATCATGTGCCTGAGGCAGTGGATCAAGTAAAGGCAGTGATTACAGACAAAGAAACCGGAGCGGTGAAAAATATTACCATTAAACCTGAGTGGAATATGAAAATTTACCATAATACACAGTGGTCTGAGTATCCGCTCAGCCCGCTGGAAACTGCAAAGCAGACGGGTGATTTACAATGATTGCAAGTAGTCTGTAACATCTAAAACTATAATTCCCGTCGGCTAAATTTTCGCAGGGCTGCGTTGTCGTCAATCGCAATACGTCCAGTATTGCTCAATCCTCCGCCTTGCCCTGTGAAAATTTTTCTCGACGGATAAAATAAACTTTTAGACTTAACAGAGCACTAGTCAAAAAGGCACAAGACAATAACACTGCTAAAATAGTTTGCAGAAATTTAGCT
>DATMYB010000240.1:0-5785 GCA_035561215.1 Syntrophomonas sp.
GATTGGCCGTTTTATGGGGGAATAATTATTATGGCAAAAGGGACCCGGGAGCAAAATATCAAGCGCATTATCAACATGGAAGACAGAATCGCCAAATGCAATCGTTGTCAATCGCTGACCCGATGTATCAGAAGGCCGGCGCTGGGCAAAGGGGATTTGGAGCCGCAATTGCTCATGGTGTTTGAGTGTGACAATGCTTTTACCATGGATCGGGACGCGGTGCTGAACCTCAGGGATCTGATGAAACTTCACCTGGACACGGAAAAAGTTTATTACACTTTCATGGAAAGGTGCCAGCCCAAAGCCTGCACCGTAAGGGAAAGCGCCAAGTGCTTCATGGCCGGCAAGCTCATTGATAAAGAACAAAACTGCTTGCTGACCAGTCAAAAATGTGAAGGCATACCGATCAGACCTGCCGTGGAAGTGCTGATGAGTTGTCTGCCTTTTTTGATGGAGGAAATTGAGATCCTCCAGCCCGATCACGTGGTGTTGTTCGGAACCAGAGTCGGAGACTTCGTACTTAAATCCTGCGGGATTTTTCAAAGCGCTGCCGTCAATACCGATTTTCATTATAACGGCATTCATTTTATGATCTGCGCTGACGAGACTCAATTCTCCGAGGAATCTGCACTTGCATTAAAAACGATGATGTAAAAATTTACAATGACCTATTAAGAATCCAGCCGCGGTTAATATCCGCGGCTTTTTTCCGCATACTTTGACAATCTGCCCCCAATAGCCGGTCTGATGTCATTTACGGTCTTCCCGCGAAAAGAATTTGACAATAAGTCATTTAAAAAGGCTGCTTTAATTCGTTTTCCCGATTTGGACATTTGTTTGGTGCTTATAAATTTTTATTCCTTTCTTACGTGCATCCGCATCTATTTCATTTCATAACCGTCTATGATGGCGTTTTGAAGCATGGGTATTGGGGCTTGACAGGACCATATTTTTTATATACCTTATAACTATAAGGTTATAAAGGAGATTAGCGGCTTGACAAAAAGTTTAGTAGAAAAAGTTTATACCTATAACAAAGCCTTGTCTGAACCTCAAAGGATCAAAATGATGAAAATAATATGTTCGGCAGAAGAAAACACGGTTTGCGTTTCTGATATAGCCCGGATACTCAACATTTCTCAGCCTGCAGCTACGAAACATCTTAAGATTCTCTGTGATGCCGGCTTTATAACCAGAAAAAGGATTGGATTCAATGTCTTCTACACTGAAAATATTAATACCATAGAAGATTATAAGGAAGTGCTGGAGTATTCGTTTATTCAGGGCTTTAAACCCTGCCGGTTTGGCTATGATTGCGACAATTGTCCCCACAAGGAGACATGTGCGTAGGGCAAAATTTTTTAGGCTGCATTATAACCATATAATTATACGGTTAAGGAAGGTGGTCGCTTATGAAAAGCCAAACAATTATTGTCGGCGGAGGCATGGCGGGAATGTCCTGTGCGTTACGCTTGCTGGAAAGGGGGGAAGAGTTTTTACTTTTAACGGATGGGTTGGGAGGCAGAATCAAGTATATCGCTGACCAGGATGTGAATTACGGCGCTTACTTTGTTATGGAGAACTATAAACATGCCCAAAGCATTGTTGCGAAAGATAAGCGGATAAATCCTTTAGATGCTTGCTTTCATAAAGATGAAAAGACCTGTTTCCCGACCTTAAGTTTTCATACCCTGGCCAGCTTGCCGAATTTTTTTAGGTTTTTATCTGCATTACTGGAATTTCGTAAGCATTACGAAGCCTATAAACAGCGTTGTTTGGAAATATCCCAAAGGGAAGCCTTCTCCGCAGATCCTTATATGGAACGCCTCTTTCATTTACCTGCCGCGGATTTTATCAAAGAGAAAAAAATTGAACAAGTGGCGGAGGATTATGTCTCCAAATTTGCCTATGCCTGTACCGGTGCAGATATTAACGCGATTACCGCACTGGATTTTCTGAACGTAAGTCTGGGACTGCTAATACCTATCCATCAGCTGCATTTTGACCAGGAAGCGATGGCTGAAAAGCTGGGCAGTCATCTTGCTTTTGATACCGTCGCTGAAGTTGCCAAAGCCGGCGACGGGTATATACTCACCGGGAATTCAGGAACGACTTACCAAGCCCGGAATTTGGTGGTGGCAGCACCGGCGTCGGTCACTCAGAAGCTGTTGAACCTGCCGGAAATCAGGGAAGCTTGTAAGCTCTACGTCTACCATGTTGAAGCTGAGCTCAAACCTCAGTATCGGAAACGGGGCTTAAATCTGTTCCCGTCCAGTTGGGAATTTAGTCTGATTGCCAGGCAAAAAGACGGTACTTATCTTATCTATTCCCGGGAAAGGGAAGCGGATTTATCAAAACTTTGTCATAAGTTCAAATTAATTGGTTTTCAAGAGTGGAACCAGGCAATGTATGTTTATGGCAGCGCTTACATGGAACAGACCTTAGACCGCGGCCTGTATATAGCCGGCGACCATAATGGCTTAGGTCTGGAACCCGCTGCTATTTCCGGTATCTATGCGGCCAATAAAATCCTCAATCATAAATAGTTAACGGCGCCGCAGGTAAAGGGGAAAAGAAATTCATACAATCGAGGGGGCTAAATCATGAATCCGAATACCGAATCAAAGCAACCTGCGTATAAAACAAATATTTGGGTTCCCCACAAAAACGGACTGGGAATCAAAAATTGGATTATTGATCAAACCAGTGCCCACGCCTACAGTTGGAAATTTTACCTGGGGGTATTCAGAGCCATCGTGAAAGGCAGCAAACTCATGCGCTACCCTGTTCTGGGCAAGATATACAAGACATTGATGCTGTTCAGCAAGGAGACCCAGCACACTTCCGCAACGGTTTATAATTTAAACGTTGACGTTTCCGAACTGGGCGAATCTGTAGCGGTTCCTATGGATCTGGTCAAAGATGCCATTCGTCAGGCTAGTTTCATCGCTTCCATGAAAACCTGCCTGTGCCGGGACGCCCAAAATTGTAAAGATTACCCGCTGGACGTATGCTGCTTGTTTTTAAGCAAAGCCGGCAAACGAGTAATTTCTCATGATATCGCTTATGAAATCTCTAAAGAAGAGGCGCTGAAAAGAGTGGATGAGGCTGCCAGGCTGGGTTTAATATGTCAGTCTCTGTGGGTAGAAATTGAACAATTTATCTGGGGATTTGCCAATGATGAGATGGAAAATTTTGTGGAAATTTGTTTCTGTTGTCCATGCTGCTGCGTAGGCTTTAATCTTTCCCGCAACGCCTCCCGGGAGATCAAAGAGCGCTTCCGTCCTGTCGGCTGGACCGCAGTTGTCGATGAAGAAATATGTGTCGGCTGCGGCGAATGCTGCCCGCCAGGGCTGTGCCCGCAGGAGGCGATTGCCGTTATTGAAGCAAAGGCGGCTATTGTACAGGATTATTGCGTTGGCTGCGGCATGTGTAAAGCAAGGTGTCCCCATGGGGCCATCAAAATACACAATACTTCACCGATGCTGGGCAGCATGAAAGAGTACTTTATTAAAGAAGGCGGTCTGGATTTACACTTCTAGTGCGCTGTCAACCCTAAGTCAGTATATTATTGGTCGAGGGAAATATGGAATTAGGGTTGCAGAGTACTAGCAATGATCCTATAGGATCGGAGGAATAGCCATGCACGAATTGGCAGTAACCAAAAGTATATTAAGGCTGGTCCTGAATGCGGCCGGTGACATCAATGCGAGCAAAGTCCGGACGATACATCTGACTATCGGTGAAATGCGCAATCTGGAACAGGATTGGATCCAACGGTATTTTGACTATATCAGCGCCCATACCATTGCTGAAGGCGCACGTATTGAGGTGAAAAAAATACCGGTGGTTTTCGGCTGCGGTCAGTGCGGTCGGGAATTTAAAGCCAATATTCATGAGGATAAAATGATAATCTGTCCTTATTGCAGCAGTGAGGACTATTCACTTCTCTCCGGCCGGGAATTGCTGGTAGAAAATATGGAGGTAATCTGAATGGACGAAATTAAACTTATCGATATCCGGCAAAATATTTTGTCTGATAACGAAGAGCAGGCAGATATCATCCGCGCCAATTTAGCCGACAAAAAAGTATTCATGGTTAACTTGATGGCCTCTCCGGGAGCGGGAAAGACCAGCGTTATCCTGCAGACCATTAAAAAACTGAGAAACTTTCTCCGGCTGGCAGTTATCGAAGGCGACATCGAATCCATGGTGGATTCCGAAAAAATTACCGCGCAGGCAATTCCCGCCGTTCAAATTCGCACCGGCGGGGCGTGTCATCTGGACGCTCCCATGATTACGCCGGCTTTACAAGCATTGAATTTAGACGCTTTGGACCTGGTATTTATTGAGAACATCGGTAACCTGGTCTGTCCTGCGGAATTCGATACCGGATCTGATCTCAAAGTGATGATTCTCAGTGTACCGGAAGGCGATGACAAGGTTCTGAAATACCCGCTGATGTTTTCTGTTTGTGATGCTCTGCTGATCAACAAAATTGATTATCTGGACCGTTCTGATTTTAATATGGAGTCTTTGTATAAAAGGGTGCGTAGATTAAATCCGGAAATCAAGATATTTGAGGTTTCCTGCCAAACCGGGGAAGGAATCGAAGCATGGAGCAACTGGTTGTTACAACGGATACAGGAAAAGTATTCGGGATAACTGCGGTCATTGCATGGCTAAGTGCCCTATATCGGCGACAGCAGTACCATGAGCAATTCAACAGATGGATGGGAGGAGAGGAATATGAGTCCAATCTTATGGGTTATTATATGTCTAGCGGGGATTGGTGTTATTGTATTTATCGGCGGTATTATCTACGGCCAGGGGCAGAAGGTTACCAAGGAAGAGGAATTAATGCCTCTGCCGGGTGATGACTATATATCGGAAAAAGATCGGGTTATGCGCGTACATGCCGGTATCACCATTGATGCTCCGCCATCTGAAATATGGCCTTATTTAGAACAAATGGGGCAAGAATATGCAGGCTTTTATAGTTTTGATTTTATTGAACGGGCTTGTGGCTTTGGCATTAATAATATTTATAAGCTGGTACCGGAATGGGAAAATAATTTAAAGCCCGGCTTTTTCATGCGCTTCCATAAAAACGGGATCGGCATGGAAGTTGTTGCCGTGGAGAAAGAAAAATATTTTACCATGCTCAGTGACTCACGCAAGTCTCCTAGTCCGGAAAATATCGGGTGCAGATTTTTCAAGCCTTTCCGCAAAGGCTCCTTTGCTTTTACCTGGGTGTTTAATCTAACGGAGCTCCCGAAAATGAAGACCCGCTTAGTCATGCGTGCCGACCTGCATTTTGCACCGCGGACGGTTTTCACCTGGCTGTTTACGGGTGTGACCCAGATATATCCGTCTTTCATCATGATCACCGGGTTATGCCGAGGCATAAAAAAATGTGCTGAAACCAAGCCTGAAAACAGTTCGAGATCAATGGAAGAGTTGCCTTCCTAGTAGTCTGTGTCACCTAAAACTTTGCTTCCTGCCGGCCAAATTTTCGCAGGGCTTCGTTGTCGTCAATCGCAATACGTCCAGTATTGCTCAATCCTCCGCCTTGCCCTGCAAAAAATTTATCTCGGCGGATAAAATAAACTTTTAGGCGACACAGACTACTAGTGGAATGTATAAACATGATTAAATCATTTTTTCAGTGGGATCAATTTACCATTAACTATTAAAATTCGGCCGCGGTTGTATCCGCGGCTTTTTTATCCGCATACTTTGACAATCTGTCCCCAATAGCCTGTCTAATGTCATTTTACGGTCT
>DATMYB010000241.1:0-3890 GCA_035561215.1 Syntrophomonas sp.
AAGTTATTTAAAGGGAGATTTTTTAATGATAGAAAACACCTGGTGGAATATGCGCGTTGCAGAGATTGCCCAGTTGTTAAACAGCGATGCGGAGCAGGGACTTACTATAAAAGAAGCGGTCAAACGAGGAGAAACGTTTAACAATAAGATCGTTTCATCTACCTCCGTTCGACCGGTGATGATTTTTTTGAATCAATTTACCGACACCATGGTGCTGGTTTTGCTGATGGCTACGGTGATTTCAGGTTTGGTCGGAGCCATGGGGGATGCTATCACCATCATGGCCATTGTGGTCTTAAATGCCGTCCTGGGCTTTATTCAGGAATACCGGGCGGAGAAATCCCTGGAAGAAATAAAAAAGCTGACTGCTCCCGTAGCCGCGGTGATCCGTGACGGAGAAAGGATGAGGATTGAGGCGGAAAAACTGGTTCCCGGCGATCTGGTGATCATTGAAGCCGGTGATAGTGTTCCGGCGGATTTACGTTTGGTCTATGACAGCAGTTTGGAGATCGATGAATCCGCTTTGACCGGCGAATCGATTCCGGTCAGCAAGCATGCCGATATGGTCTGCCCCTTGGATACCATGCTGGCAGAACGCATCAATCTTTGTTTTATGGGAACGTCGGTTACTCGCGGCCGCGGCCGCGGGCTGGTGGTGGGCACCGGTATGCAAACGGTCATGGGTGAAATCGCTACTATGATGAAAGATAATGACAAATCCTTGACACCGCTGCAAATAAGACTGGATCACCTTGGCAAGATACTGATTGTGATATGTTTGGCGGTTTGCGCCCTGGTGTCCTTGCTGGGGGTATTACGGGGAGAACCGCTGCTGACCATGTTTATGGCCGGTATCAGTTTGGCGGTCGCCGCCATTCCGGAAGGACTGCCGGCCATCGTTACCGTCGTGCTGGGATTGGGCGTGCAGAGAATGTCCAAACACAACGCCATTGTAAGAAAACTGCCGGCGGTGGAAACCCTGGGCTGTACCACTGTGATTTGCTCGGATAAAACCGGAACTCTGACCCGCAATCAAATGACAGTCAAAAAAATGGCGGCCTATGACATCGAACTGGAGATCGACGGAGACGGATACCGAGTCGAAGGCGGGTTCACCCGGCAGGGAAAGAAATTTGATCCGTTGCAGGAAAGAAGCTGCCGCATGATATTAAATGTGGCCCAGAATTGCAATCAAGCTTTCTTAAAAACAGTCCGCCAGGGTTATGAAGTGGAAGGAGACCCCACCGAGGGCGCATTGCTGATCATGGCCGCCAAGGCAGGGATAGATTACCGTCACAAACTGCTGCGGGAAATTCCTTTTGATTCCAACCGCAAGTGCATGACTGTCATCATCGAAGCTGAGGGGGAGTACCTGGCGCTGGTAAAGGGTGCTTTGGAAGTGATACTTTCATCCTGCAGCCGTATTATCAAACATGAAGGGGTCGGAAAGCTTAATAATGAAGAAAGGAAGTACTTCCTGAAACGGCAGACCCATTGGGCTGACGAAGCCATGCGGGTGCTGGGTTTTGCTTACAAACCATTGCGTAAAGGCGAATGGGAACATATGAGTGACACCCAGTTGGAATCGGATCTGATTCTGGCCGGCATCTGCGGCATGATTGATCCGCCTCGTGAAGGCTCGGCCAAATCGGTTAAACAATGCATCAGCGCCGGTATCGTTCCGGTTATGATAACCGGCGATCATCCCCGTACCGCCAGCGCTATTGCCAGACAAATCGGGCTGACCTCGACTGCGGAGGTGGTCACCGGTCAGGAAATCGACCAGCTTGATGACGAGAAGCTATACCGGCGCGTGCTCAAGGACCGGGTGCTGGCCCGGGTATCTCCTCAGCACAAAAACCGGATCGTGCAGGTCTTAAGAGCTCATCAACAGGTGGTGGCTATGACCGGTGACGGCATCAACGATGCTCCGGCGATTAAGGCGGCCGACATCGGCATTGCCATGGGCATCAGCGGTACCGAAGTCAGTAAGGAAGCCTCCGCCATGGTATTGACGGATGACGACTTTTCCACCATCGTAAAGGCAGTGCATGAAGGCCGGGCCATTTACGACAACATAAGAAAATTCATCCGCTATTTGCTGGGCTGCAATATCGGCGAAGTATTAGTCATGCTGCTGGCATCACTCATGGCGCTGCCGCTGCCGATGCTGCCGATTCAGATATTATGGGTGAACCTGGTTACCGACGGTCTGCCGGCCATGGCCTTGGGGATGGAACCGCCTGAACCGGGCATTATGAAACGCCGTCCCCGCCCCAAAGATGAAAGCATTTTCGCCCACAAGCTGGCGCTGACCATCTTCAGTCGGGGGATTTATATAGCCGTTATAACCATTGCCGTATTCATAACCGCCTTTTATTGGAGCGCTACCCAGGGCGTTGACGGACATGGCCTGGCCCGAACCATGGCCTTCACCACTTTAGTCTTTGCCCAATT
Source organism: Syntrophomonas sp. (assembly GCA_035561215.1). GTDB lineage: Bacteria > Bacillota > Syntrophomonadia > Syntrophomonadales > Syntrophomonadaceae > Syntrophomonas_B. The sequence continues at coordinate 2,458 of DATMYB010000241.1, forward strand.
GTTTTATGTTTTTGAATGCCGTTCGGAAACACTATCCCCCTTCGAACTGGGTTTCTTCAAAAATAAGTTTTTGATTTTTGCGGTTTGCTTTTCGGTATTCATGCAGGTGAGCGTGGTGTATCTGCCGTTTTTGCAGGCGGTGTTTAAAACCGTCCCGCTGCTGCCCTGGCAATGGGGTTTGATCATCTTCCTGTCGGGGGCGAAAGTGATGTGGCGTCTGCTTGTGTATACCTGGCAAAGGGTTTTTGCTTCCAATCTAAGTTATGTTAAAATGAGTTAATTCTTAGTAAGGATAAGATTCCACTGCAAAAACTTTATAATTGGTGAGTTGAATCAGGTTTTGCAGGGGAATCAAATAAACATCTACCAAATATTCCGGTTAGCTTGGGAGGTTAATTAAATATGGATTTTGTGAAAATGCACGGGCTGGGTAATGATTTTGTCATCGCCGAAGCCAGCTCATGGGATGAAGCTTACCAACTGCAGCCCTTTGCACAATTGGTTTGCGACCGCCATTTCGGCATTGGTGCCGATGGTTTGATCGTAGTCGGACCCGACGCGGAAATGGATGTTTTTATGCGTATATTCAATCCTGACGGCAGCGAACCGGAAATGTGCGGCAACGGTATCCGTTGTGTGGCCCGTTACGCCTATGACCGGAGCTGGGTCAGCCGCGAGGCGCTTTCAGTCAGAACTTTGGCGGGGCCCCGTTATCCGCAAGTAACGGTGGAGGGGAGTGTGCGGGTGGACATGGGACAACCCATACTGGAGCGCAGGCTGATCCCCATGCAAGGAGAAGGCTCACCGATCCGGGCTAAAATTCCGGCCGAACAGGGAGAATTTGAAATAACGGCGGTATCAATGGGAAATCCTCATTGTATCTGTTTTGTGGAAGACGTTGATAAGGCGCCAGTCACTGCCTGGGGAAGCATACTGGAGACCCATCCTATGTTTCCGGCCAGGACCAATGTTGAATTTGTGCAGGTATTGGCCCGGGACGAAATGATCATGAGAGTTTGGGAAAGAGGCGCGGGTATCACTTTAGCCTGCGGTACCGGGGCATGCGCTACGCTGGTGGCGGCGGTATTAAACGGTCTGAGCGACCGCAAAGCAACGGTGCATTTGCTGGGCGGGGATTTGCTGATTGAATGGGATGAAACCGATCAGCATGTTTATATGACCGGACCGGCTGAATATGTATTCAAAGGCCAGGTTGAGCTTTAATCATAAAATACTATAAGATTCCCCTGCAAAAACTTATAATTTGCTGGTGGAATGTATAAACAAACCGTGGCCAGGCTCGGCGCTGGTAGCCTGCGTCACTTAAAGCTTTAGATTATCCGCCGAGAAAAATTTTTGCAGGGCAAGGCGGAGGATTGAGTAATACTGGCAGTATTGCGATTGACGACAACGCAGCCCTGCGGAAATTTAAC
>DATMYB010000242.1:0-3342 GCA_035561215.1 Syntrophomonas sp.
CGCCTGATCCTCCGCCAGGGCCGCCTCGTCCTCCGCCCCGCAGCAACCCACCTATAATCATTCCCAGAATGAATCCGTTCAGGTAACGATGATCCACCCAGAACAGCAGTACTAACAATATTATGCCTAAAACTTTAAGCCATCCGGGAGCACCGCCGGTCTTTTCAGTGGTTTCACCCGGGGTGGGCCGGTAATCTTGGGTTTGAGTAAGGGTAATATTATATTCCTGGGCTATGGCCTCAGTAATTGCCAGATATCCGTTACGAAGACCCTGATCGTACTGTCCCTGCTGAAAATACGGCAGCATATACTCGTCTTGAATACGCCCGGTTTTTCCGTCGGTTAAAACACCTTCCAAGCCGTATCCCACTTCGATTCTGGATTTATGCTCCGACGGCACCAGCATGATCAGTACGCCGTTATTTAATTCCTTATCGCCGATTCCCCAACCACGCAATATAGCCAGTGACACATCTTCCAAAGCTTGGTCGTCCAGACTGTTTAAAGTTACTACTACCACCTGGGCTTTGGTCTGGCGGGCCAGTTCTTGACTGGTACCTAAAATCAGCGCGTGGGTATCGTTACTGATTACCGACGCTTGATCCAGCACGTAAAGATCCGCCGGCGGCGACGGGATATCCACCGCCCGGGATGGGAGCGGCAAAGCAAAAAACAACAGCAACAGCAGCAGGGAGAGCAAACTCCCCCCGTACAAATATTGTTTAATGCTTTTTTGGTGTACGTGTTTGCAATTAAAAAATGAAATCGGCGTGATCTGCATATATATACCTATTGTTCGAAATTAACTTCCGGGACCTGATTGGCGGATTCCGCTGCTTTAAAATAGTCACGGGGTTCAAAGCCCATCATACCCGCCCAAATCACATTGGGGAAAGTTTTAATTTTGGTGTTATATATCTGTACGTTATCATTGTAGTCCTTGCGGGCAACTGCCAGGCGGTTTTCCGTACCGGCCAGGTCATCCATCAGCTGGCGGAAATTGGCATCGGATTTTAATTGGGGATAATTTTCTACCACTACCAGCAGCCGTGACAAGGCTGAATTCAATTCATCGTTGGCGGCCGCTTTTTCGCTTACGCTCTGCGCGCCGATCAGCTTGCTGCGCGATTCCGCAATGGTATTTAGAATGCTCTTCTCTTGACTGGCAAAACCTTTAACCGTGGATACCAGGTTGGGAATCAAATCGGCACGGCGCTGCAGTTGGTTTTCTACCTGGCTCCAACTGCTGTCTACCTTCTCATTTAACGCCACCAGGCGGTTATAACCGCTGATTCCGGCTATAACCAGCACCGCCAGAACCACCAGTACCACGATCCAACTCTTTTTCAAACGAATGCCTCCTTTATTCATTTCTTTTTTCATCTTATCCCATCATATGCTGTTGTCAAGCCGATAAAACGAAAGAACAAAGAGATTATTTCCTTGCTTTGCAGAAACTTTCCGACCAATAATATACGGACTTAGGGTTAACAGAGTACTAGTATAGACTACTGGGTTATTCTTCAGTCAATTTTCGTAAAAACCTTTAATGGGACCGCAGCAACTGGAGGAAGTTGTCCAAAATACGGGCGGTCATACCCCAGATGACGCGGTCTTCCCAGCAATAAAAAAGCTGCGGCATTTTCCCGGTGCGATAAGGATAGTTCCTTCCTCCCGGCACCAATTCATAAGGATAATTTTCCGGCATTTGCATTTTTACCCTTAGCACATACTGCGAAGGTTCCTGCTGCAGAAGATGCGGCAGCGGCACATAGAATATTTCCTCCACTTCGCTGGGGTTATAGCGTATACGGTGCGGATCATGAATAATCCCTACGAAAGGATATATGATAACGTTAAAAGGACTCACCATTATATCCAGCGGCGCGACCAATTCGATGTCGTTGCAGTCAATTTCAAGTTCCTCGCTGGTTTCACGAATAGCCGTCTGGGCCGGTCCGGAATCTTTTTTGTCAATGGCACCGCCGGGGAAACAGATTTCCCCGGGTTGGTTTTTTAAATCGGCAGATCTTTTCTCAAACAATACCATGGTTTCACCGTCAACCTCGAGCAACGGCAGCAACACAGCCGAACGGAAAGACTGCCTCTCCCCTATGATTCCAGGCTGGCGATTTTTCATGAATTCCAGATCCGGTAAGGTCATGCCTTTTATTCCTCCAGCAATAAATTATACGTATTTTGTCCGAATTATCTGAGAAGAATCAGTATTTCGGCACTTTAAAATTACTGACCATCATTACCGCCAACAGCAATAAAATTGCCAGAATTAAATTGCTGGGCAGTCTGGTTGCAAATAGCGATACCAGCGCCACCAGCAAACCGGCCAAGGTGATAGGAATGCCTACAAAGTAGTCGCTGATATTCAGGGTATTAAAGCGGGCCAGTCTAAAAGCCCCACAAACAATATATAATACCGTGGCAATGATTCCCAAGGAATACAGGTACGGATTTAAGACCTGCATATATATCAGCATTGCCGGAGCGACTCCGAATGAAACCAAATCACAGAGCGAATCCAGTTCTTTCCCGAACTGCGACATGATGTCCAATCTCCGGGCGACCTTGCCGTCCAGTCCGTCCATAACGACTGCCAGAATAATAAAAATGGCGGCGTTGGTAAAAGAACCATGTATTGTATAGATGAGCGACAACGAACCAAATATTATATTTAACAGCGTAATCGTGTTGGCATAGCTTTTATTGATAAAGTTCAGCAATATCCGTTTCCCCTCCCTTCACCTTATCACCGGCTTTAATTTTTATAACCGCATCAAGAGGCAGATATAATTCGGTACAGGATCCGAAACGAATCAGGCCGAATCTTTCTCCCCGCTCCAATTGGTCTCCGGGAGCAGCCCAGCAAACCAGACGCCGGGCAATCAGACCGGTGATTTGCACTAACAATATTTTTCGCCCGTTAACGTCAAACCCCAAATAATTACGCACGTTACGGCTGGCGGCTTCAGGCTTGTAAGCCGCCAGGTACTTGCTGCCGGTTTTATGCGACCAAACCACCTGTCCGTCGACCGGACTACGGTTGATATGTACATTGAACAAACTGAGAAATATCCTTATTCTAATGGCCCGGCCCTGAATAAAACGGTCTTCCGAAACTTCTTCGATATCCATAATGCGGCCATCGGCAGGAGACGTTACCACCGTTTCCCCTTCATTGGCAGTACGTTCGGGATTACGGAAGAAATATACGCAGAACAACGCCAATATAATGGCCGGCAATGCTCCCGGATAACCGGTAAAATAATATAGAACCGCTGCCAAGCCGGCGAAGAAGGCGATGAATATCCACCCTTCCCGCGCAAC
>DATMYB010000243.1:0-2467 GCA_035561215.1 Syntrophomonas sp.
CGTACATGTGAGCGTATAGCAGCAGGGGCGGACAGTTGAAGGTAACTGCCCGCCCCTGCTGCTTTTAATTCATTACATGCTTTTGAATTCATCTGATTTGTTGGCTTAAAATTCCCGCGTCCATTCTGAATATGCGATTGCCATAATCAAGTGCATTCGGATCATGGGTAACCATTAAAACCGCCGTGCCATTCCGGGAAATGCCGTTGAACAAATTCATGATCTCCGCAGTTGTGGTCGTATCAAGATCGCCGGTGGGCTCGTCGGCAATGAGAAGCTCCGGCTCGTTGATCAAAGCCCGAGCAATAGCAACCCGCCGCATTTCTCCTCCGGAAAGCTGTTGGGGATATGAATTCGCCAACTGGAGTATACCTGTTTGCTCCAACAAGAGCACGGCTTTTTTCATTGCGTTGCCTTGGTGCTTGAAAAGATAAAAAGGCAGCCTGACATTATCCAGCACCGTCAGATTGGCAAGAATACTTTGTCCCTGCGGAATATATCCTATGGCCGAGTTTCTGAACAAAGACGCTTCCCGGTCGTTCAGCGATAAAATATTTTTTCCGTTAATTTTTATACTGCCGTGGGTAGGCGCCAGCAGACCCGCGATCATATTAAGCAAAGTGCTTTTGCCGCTGCCGGATCGTCCGAGGATGATCGCAAAGTCATCGGCATCAAGCGACAGATCGACTCCATCCACGGCCGGGAAAGGCATGCCTCCCCTTTCATACACTTTGGTTACGTTCCTTAAAGCCAAAATCACCGCTTACTCACCCTCCCGCATTATGAGATAAGTTTCCGCCCTGCTGATTTTAGCCGCCGCATAAATGGATGTCAGCGGTCCTACGGCAATGGCCAGGACAAGATCCAGCAGCAGCACTGTGAATAAAACCCCGGACTGAGGCGTCAAAAACGGCAACTGCAATTTATCCCCGATATAGGTACTGAAAGGCAGCACCACGGCCAGAGCCACAACCGTTCCAATGATTGCGCCGGTTACGCTGATCAGGAACGCCTCGGTTAAAACCATCCCTGCCAGTTTTTTTCTGGTTGCGCCCAAAATCCTTAAAACCGCAAATTCTTTCTTCCGTTCGTTAATGGATACCGAGAAAACCACTGCCAGTACAAATATGGCAAAAACCAGGAGTAAAGCGCAAAGGTCGTAGATATAGTTGATCAAAGCGCCCATTTGATCTGATATCCCGGTGATCATGTCTTTGGATACGATTACATCAACATTTTCCAACTGGGTGCGAATATCCTGAGCTATTTTCTTGGCTTCGAAATTTTTGTCTGTCCTGACCAGGACGGAAGAGATCGAATCTTCCGGCTGCGCATCGGAAATAAAATGCACCCCCGCCGCACCTGCCACAGTCAGTAATTCCTTCATGGTATTCATATTTGCAAACACGGAAGAATCAAGACCGGTCGCCGTTTTCCCTAACTGGGCCGCCACCGGATAAGAATGGTTGAAAAACTTTAGCGTATGATTGCTTTCCAGCACGATATCGCTGCCGGCAATCAATTGCCCGTCATCGATTTTTTCTCCGTAACTTTTGGCAATCCAAGGCTGGATCACAAAGTCGGTCTCGGGATCAAAGCCGATCAATTGCACCTGATCGGAGCAACATGAGGCCGAAAGAGAAGTCAGAAAGAACTGGGAGGTTACCTGGGATACCCCTTCGATATGCGCAATTTTATCAGCCGTCGAGCTGCTGAAATAGAAATAGCTGGGCTCCCCTTTTAAAATAATCCCTTCGATGCCTGCCTCGTAATCTTTCGGAACCACCATCAGATCGGCGCCCAGTCTCTGTTCCATGCTTTTCATTCCATTTTTCAAACTTATTGCTAAAATCGAGCTGGCCGCCAAGGTAAAAGCCAAAAGAGCAGCAATGAAAATAAGGCAGGCCGAGCGAAAGGGCCTGCGCTTTAAATTATTGATCGATAATTGCCGTATGGTTAGCTCTGTCTGCTTCATCGTCCGACCTGTCTTTCTTAATAGAATGGTTGAGATATATGGCGTTGACCGCAGCTGCGGCAATAACCAAACTGCTTAGAATAATCAGCGCCGGCAAGGCAAGCGTCCGGCAAGACATGTGTACACCGCCGCAAACGCCGATTAAGGCCGTAGGTATCAACAAGGCAAGGATTCCGTTTAAGATCGCAGATAAACTCAATCCCAATCTGGTCTGACCGGATTTGAAAATAATCAATAACAGTCCCAGCAACCCGATCAGGATGCCGGTACCCAATTCCGCCTGGGCAGTCCAATGGCATTTCATGACCGAGTCCGTAGTCATCACCATTGGCGTCTGTTGATCGGTGTTTTCCGTATTTTCCATATGTTTTGATTCGCTGGTGTGGGCGCCCATGGCGGAACCGGTTTCTGCTGAACCTTGTTCCGTATGTACCCCACAGACCGGGAAAATTGTCTGCGGCCCCCAAGCGATCAGTCCCCCCAGAATAATAA
>DATMYB010000244.1:0-2210 GCA_035561215.1 Syntrophomonas sp.
TTAATATCCTGTCTTCCTGCGTAAAACTGCTTTATCAGCTTTTTGTGATCTTCTTATGTTGGTATAATTATTGCTTTCTGCTCGTATATTGTTTACGAAAGGAGGGGGGAGTCCTCAGGGAAGAGATTGGCGAGGAACGAAGAGAAGGAGGGGGTAAAATGTCTGAACACGAAAATGGTTGGGCCGGCGCCGGTCCAGCCGGGTTGGTTGCTCTGGCAATGGCCTGTTTCACCTTTTTTGCACTCCTGACCGGTCGGGTGGATCATTCAGCTATTCCTCTACTGGGGATCTGGTTGGTAGCAGGATTTATCGTTCAAATCGTAACCGCCGTGCTGGAACTCAAGGAAGGAAATTTACTGGGCGGCAATGTTTTTACTTTTTTTTCCGCATTTTTTATGTTTGCCAGCGGTTTTGAACTTCTGTTTAAATTTTGGGCAGGACACCACGGCATTGAAGTGGATGGACGCATCAGCGGCTACGCCTGGGTAGCTCTCTCTATTGCCATCACCATGTGGTTACCCGCTTATCTGGCAGGCGCACGCAGCCTGAGTTTGGTAGTAATCGCCCTAGTACCCGCGCTCTGGATCATCGGACTGAGAGATATGGGCGTACTGGGTGCAGCCTGGGCCCCGGTGGCCGGATGGCTGGCATTGGCAGGCGGTATCTTTGGACTTTACACTTCTTCCGCTATAATTTTAAACAGCAAATTCGGCAAAACCATTCTTCCATTAGGCTCACCTTTCATTAAACTATAGTCTGCAAACATGGCTTGCACAAGAAAATAGGCCAACCAAACAATAGGAAAACTGTAATCAAAATCACCAAGGTCGTACCTTCACCCGAAATTACAGTCAGAGACTGCTGGATAAGCTGGATAAGATAGAACAACGAAGCCCAAAAAAACCAACAACTTTATCAACAGCGACAATGAATAGTAGAGCACCCGTTTGGAACTTGAAACTCCAATGGGGCTTCTACTATTTTTTCTGTCCGAAGGGAGTAAATTTCGTCTGTTTTCTGAAACCGGCTTTTTTCTTGAGGTCATTTGCGGTATCCTTACATCTAGTACTCTGTCAACCCTAATTCCATATTCCTTGTCGGTTAAATTGCTGCATGGCTACATTGTTGTCAATCGCAATACTGGACGTATTGCGATTGACAACAATGTAGTACTGCGAAAATTCAGCCGGCGGGAAGCAAAGTTTTAGGTGACGCAGGCTACTAGGCTTGCTTGACGAATGCTGCTCAATCAAGGCAATGGTTATGCAATGTCTGAATCATGATCAAAATCAAAATGGAGGCCAGTTATGAATGTCCTTAAATCCAACCTGCTGCTCCTGCTCACTGCCGCCATCTGGGGCTTTGCCTTTGTCGCGCAAAGAGTAGGTATGGCGTATGTAGGACCCTTTACTTTTAATGGGGTACGATTTTTATTGGGCAGCCTGTCCCTGCTACCCTTGATCTTTTATTTTTCCCGTACTGCCCATTCCTCCTCCGAGAAATTGATAAATCCGGTGCTGCCAGGAATTTTGGCAGGCTCGGTACTCTTTTTAGGAGCCTCGCTTCAGCAGGTGGGAATAATTTACACCACAGCAGGTAAAGCGGCCTTTGTAACCGGCCTGTACATAGTGCTGGTACCGATTTTGAGTCTGTTCCTGCACCAGAAGGTAAGAGGAGGGACCTGGCTGGGATGCATTCTAGCGGTTACGGGTATTTATTTTTTATGTATCAAGGAAGCGTCCGCTCTCCAGTGGGGAGACTTGCTGGAACTGATCGGGGCGTTTTTTTGGGCGGCTCATATCCTGGTCATCGGATATTTTTCCAACCGGGTAGACGCTTTGAAGCTGTCCGCTATTCAGTTTTTGACCTGTTCGGTACTCAGCCTCTTGGTCGCTGTCATTATGGAGACGATCCTCATTGACAACCTCATCGCCGCGGCCGTGCCCATTTTATACGGAGGCATTTGTTCGGTGGGGATCGCCTATACCCTCCAGGTCGTGGGACAGAAACACGCGCCCCCCGCTCATGCGGCCATCATAATGAGCATGGAAACGGTATTTGCAGTCATCGGAGGGTTTCTGCTGCTGCAAGAAAAATTGGGGCTGTCAGAACTCCTGGGATGCGCGCTCATGCTGTCCGGCATGATCATATCCCAGTTGCAAAGCCTGCACCAGGATAATACCATGCCTGAAGAAATAAAAGTGTAAAAA